>CAMBCF010000140.1 GCA_945864585.1 Bordetella parapertussis
GAATCTTCGGCGCGATCCCCCAGCACCAGCGCCAGTACCATCGGCGCCATCGGGTAATCGAGTTTCTTGAACACATAGCCGATCACGCCGAACAGCATCATGAACCAGATGTCGAGCATGGCATTGTGAACCGTGAACGCGCCGATCGCGCAGATCACGATAATCAGCGGCGCCACTATCGAAAACGGAATGCGCAGTATCGCCGCGAACAAGGGCACACAGGTGAGTACAATAATCAGCCCCGCCAGATTCCCCAGATACATGCTGGCGATCAATCCCCACACGAATTCTTTTTTCTCCACGAACAACAGCGGGCCCGGCTGCAAACCCCAGATCAGCAGGCCGCCCAGCAACACCGCGGCCGTGGGCGAACCGGGAATACCGAGTGCCAACATCGGCAGCAACGCCGAGGTGCCGGCCGCGTGCGCCGCGGTTTCCGGCGCAATCACGCCTTCGATCTGACCCGTGCCGAATTTCGCGCCGTCGCGCGAGAAGCGTTTGGCGATGCCGTAGCTCATGAACGATGCCGGCGTGGCGCCGCCCGGCGTGATGCCCATCCAGCAGCCGACGAGGCAGCTTCTGACAGAGGTTAGCCAGTACTTGGGCAGTTTCTTCCAGGTTTCCACCACTACTTTGAAGTTGATGCGTGCGCTGCTGCCGGAGAACGACAAACCTTCCTCCATCGACAATAATATTTCGCCGATGCCAAAAAGCCCAATCACCGCCACCAGAAAATCAAAACCGCGCATCAACTCCAGGAAACCGAAGGTCAACCGCAACTGCCCGGTAACCGTATCCATGCCCACCGCCGCCAGCGCGAAGCCCAGCATCATCGCGGTCAGCGTTTTCCACGGCGAACCTTTGCCCATGCCGATGAAACTGCAAAAGGTCAGAAAGTACACCGAAAAAAACTCTGGCGGCCCGAACTTCAGGGCAAACTTGGCCACCAGCGGTGCCAGGAAGGTGATCATCACCACCGCTACAAGCGCGCCGATGAATGACGACGTAAACGCGGCGGTCAACGCCTCGCCCGCGCGCCCTTGCTGCGCCATCGGATAACCGTCAAAAGTGGTAGCCACCGACCACGGCTCGCCGGGGATGTTAAATAAAATAGACGTAATCGCGCCGCCGAACAAGGCGCCCCAGTAAATACACGAAAGCATAATGATGGCCGAGGTCGGCGGCATGGTAAAGGTCAGCGGCAGCAAAATCGCGATGCCGTTGGCGCCGCCCAAACCCGGCAGCACGCCTATCACCACGCCGAGCGTGACGCCGATGAACATCAGCAACAGGTTAAACGGGGTCATCGCCACAGAAAATCCGTGGAATAGTGCGTTGATTTCTTCCAAGCTGTTTTCTCGTTGTTCTTGCGGGCCGGTGCGCCGGCGTTAGTAGCCGAAAATGCCCAGCGGGTTATACAGCGTGCCTTTGTGCAATGGCACCTGAAACCAGATTTCAAACATCACAAATACGCTGACGCTGACCGCGATGCCCATCGGCACGGCTTTCCACCACGCGTATTTACCCAGCCACACCATGAATACCGCCACGTAGATCGCCGACGCCAGGTAGATGCCGAACCATTGAATAATCAGCACGTAACCCAGCGCGGGCACGAGTACTGCGAGCACCAGCTTGAGTTGCCCGCGTTGGACGAAAACGGCATCCGCGTTGCGCTTGCGCAAAGCCTGAAGCAGCGTCACCGCGCTCGATAGCGAAATTATCAAGCCGATATAAAACGGGAAATACCCGGCACGCGGGCCGTCTTCCGCCCAGCCGGCGCCCAGCCGGTAACTGGCAATGGCGATGGTTGCGCCAAACGCCAGCAGTACGCCGGCGACGATGATTTCCATCGCGCGCACGCCTATGACGGCACGCGCATCCGCGGTATTTTCTTCTGGTTCAGGGTTCATAACAGAAAAAGCGGGGCCGCAGCCCCGCTGTATGCGATTAACGAAATCAAGGCTTCGCCAGGAAGCCGGCTTCCTTCATCAGATCGCGGTGCAGCGCCTCGTTCTTCGCCACCCACGAAGCGTACTCCTTGCCCGCCATGAAGGTGGTGTTAAACGCGCCGTCTTCCATGAATTTTTTCCATTCCGGTGTCTCGCGCACTTTCTTGAACAGTTCGACATAGAAGTTGACCTGATCGGCGGTCACGCCACCCGGCATGAAAATACCACGCAGCATCAGGTAGTCGGTCGGAACACCGGCTTCAGCGCAGGTAGGAATGTCATACCACGACATGGTGGCGGTGACTTTGTTTTTGTACGGCATGCGCGTGTCGTCAAACACGCATAGTGGCCGCAGCGTTCCGGCGCGCCATTGTGCAACGGCTTCAATCGGGTTGTTCACCGTCGAATCGATATGCTTGCCAACCAGTTGCACCGCCACGTCACCGCCGCCCTTGAACGGCAGATAGGTGAATTTGGAGCCGGTGGCCTTCTCCAGACTTACGGTGATAATCTGGTCTTCCTGCTTGGAGCCGGTACCGCCCATCTTGAAGCGCTTTTGCGGATCCGTTGAGGCCGCTTTCGCTGCGGCGATGAACTCCTTCGCAGTCTTGTGCGGCGATTCGGCGTTGACCCATAGCACGAATTGGTCGAGCGCCAGCATCGCCACCGGCGTCATGTCTTTCCAGTTGAACGGCACGCCCGTCGCCAGCGGCGTGGTAAACAGATTCGATAGCGTGATGATGATTTTGTGCGGATCGCCCTTGGCCTCTTTAACCGCGAGAAAGCCTTCCGCGCCCGCACCAGCGGATTTGTTGACAGGAATGATCGACTGCTTCATCAAGTTATGCTTGATGACAATGCCCTGTATCAGCCGCGCCATTTGATCGGCGCCGCCACCGGTGCCTGCCGGTATCACGAACTCCACCGACTTGGTAGGCTCCCACGCTGCCGCGTGAGAAAAAGATGCAGCGCCTGCAACACCAATAACGAATAGAGCCGCCAGCACAGTTCTTGGTTTTGAACGGGTCATGATTTCTCCTCCACGGTGATTGTAATTTTAAAGACCGCAAGCACAAACATAAGTGCCAATACCCTACAGTAAAATCAGATAATGCACCATTTAAATACAATAATTAATAGTAACGCACCAACTTTGGGCGTTAGCACGGTCTGAACAAGGTAAAACCACAGTATTTTACCCGTAATAGCCTGCAACGCGCTGGCTTGGTGCGACCTGGTACGGATCATGCATTGAGCACTCTGAAGGCAATTTTTAAACTACCTTAATCAATTTAAAGGGGCTGCAATCATGTCTTATCGTAGAGCATTTTTAAAACGCTTTTCAGCGTTGGCCAGTACGCTGGCGATCGCCGCTGCTGTTGGCATCCACGCGCCTGACGCTTACGCGCAAGCTAAAACAGTCAAGGTTGGCGTCCTGCATTCGCTGTCCGGTACCATGGCCATCAGCGAAACCGTGCTGAAAGATGTCGCGCTGATGGCGTTTGAGGAAATCAACGCCAAGGGCGGCGTGATGGGCATGAAGATCGAACCGGTGGTGGTCGATCCGGCCTCCAACTGGCCTTTGTTCGCGGAAAAGGCGCGCCAGTTGATTACGCAGGATAAAGTCGCCGTCGTGTTTGGCTGCTGGACTTCGGTATCGCGTAAATCGGTGCTGCCGGTGTTCGAGGAACTAAACAACCTGCTGTTCTACCCGGTGCAGTACGAGGGCGAAGAAATTTCCCGCAACGTGTTCTACACCGGCGCCGCGCCCAATCAGCAGGCGATACCGGCGGTGGAATATCTTATGAGCAAGGAAGGCGGCGGCGCCAAGCGCTGGGTGCTGCTCGGCACGGACTACGTTTACCCGCGCACCACCAATAAAATTCTGCGCGCATTCCTCAAATCGAAAGGTGTCGCCGATAAAGATATCGATGAAAAATACACGCCGTTCGGTCACAGCGATTATCAAACCATAGTCGCGGACGTGAAGAAATTCTCTGCCGGCGGCAAGACCGCAGTGGTTTCAACCATCAATGGCGATTCCAACGTGCCGTTCTATAAAGAACTTGGCAATCAGGGCTTGAAGGCGACCGACGTGCCGGTGGTGGCGTTCTCGGTGGGCGAAGAAGAACTGCGCGGCGTCGATACCAAGCCGCTGGTAGGCCACCTTGCGGCATGGAATTACTTCATGACCATCAAATCACCGGCGAACGACGCGTTCACCAAAAAGTGGGCTGCCTATGCGAAAGCGAAGAACTTAGCCGGACACAAAGACAAACCGCTGACCAACGATCCGATGGAAGCCACTTACATCGGTATCTATATGTGGAAACAGGCGGTTGAAAAAGCCAAAACGTTTGATGTCGCCAAGGTAAGCGCCGCGATGGGCGGACAAACCTTCACCGCGCCGTCGGGCATTATGTCCAAGATGGATGAAAAGAATCACCACCTGCACAAAGCCGTGTTCATCGGCGAAATCAAGGCGGACGGTCAATTTAACGTGGTATGGAAAACCAAGGGCCCGGTGAAAGCCCAGCCGTGGAGCCCGTACATCCCCGGTAACGACAAGAAAAAAGATGAACCTGCATTGATGGCCGAAAAAAAGAAGTAAAATAAAACAGAGACTGCACGTGTAATGCCGGCGGCGGAGCGCGTTTCTCCGCCGCGCATTAAAAGGGGGCTGTGAGGAGTTACACGGCCCCCTTTTTATGCGCGGCTATTTCACCCTAAGGTCCGAGCTGATGCTGACGCGCGTGCTGTTGGCGTGCTTCTTGTGCCTGTCGTTTCCCGCTGCGGCGCTCGACCGCGCAGCGGTGGAAAAACTCGCCTTCGGCGACGGCGATGAGCGCATAGCGGCGATTAGCGCCTTGGTGACGGAAGGTGATCCGCGCGCAGCCGAAATTCTCGGCGCACTCGGCGCGGGCGAACTGCAAATCGCCGGCAAGCGCATACTCATCGTCAAAGGTGCTGAGGCCAGCGACGCCATCACCGGCGAAAAACTCGCGGCCCTGCCCGCCGATCGCGAAGATATCGTTGCTAACAACCGCTTGCGCGGCGCGGTGCAGGGTGCGCTCGCGGCACTGAAACTGGTTTCTCCTGAGCGCGCCACACGCTTCTCCGCGGCGAAAGAACTGGCAGGTGCTGTCGACGCAGCCGCATTGCCGCTGGTGAAAAAAGCGCTCGCCAAGGAAGAGGATCCCGCCATCCGCGCGCTGCTGGAATTCATAGCCGCGACCCTGCAACTCAAGAGCGGTGACGTAAAAACGCGCCTGGCTGCGGTGCGCACGCTGGGGCAATCCGGTGATGGCAATGCCAAGAGCTTGTTGTTGTCGGTGCTGGAGAGTGAAGCCGATGCCGATGTGCGCAGCGAGGCGCAGACCAGCCTGAAGCAGATTGAGGGCCGCCTGGTGTGGGGGCAGCGCGCGGGACTGCTATTCGCCGGCGTGAGCCTCGGTTCAATTCTGCTGCTGGCGGCGCTGGGGCTGGCGATTACGTATGGATTGATGGGCGTCATCAACATGGCGCACGGCGAACTGATGATGATCGGCGCTTATACAACGTTTGTGGTGCAAAACCTGTTCCGGGCGCACCTGCCCGCGGCATTTGATTGGTATCTGCTGTGCGCGGTGCCGGTATCGTTCCTGGCAGCGGCGCTGGTGGGCATGGCGCTGGAACGCTTGGTGATCCGCTGGTTGTACGGCCGCCCATTGGAAACGCTGCTCGCCACCTGGGGCATCAGCCTGGTGTTGATACAAGCGGTGCGCACGATCTTCGGCGCGCAAAACGTGCAAGTGGAAAACCCTGCATTCATGTCAGGCGGCATCGACGTGCTGGCGAACGTGGTGCTGCCGTGGAGCCGTATCGTCATCGTCTTGTTCGCTGCTGCGGTGGTCACCGGCGTGTGGTTGTTGCTGACGCGCACGCGGCTGGGCTTGTTTGTGCGTGGCGTCACGCAAAACCGGGCGATGGCCTCGTGCGTAGGCGTGCCCACGGCACGCGTGGACATGCTGGCGTTCGGCCTCGGTTCGGGCATCGCCGGGCTGGCCGGCTGCGCCTTGTCGCAGATTGGCAATGTGGGCCCGGATTTGGGGCAAGCGTACATCGTCGATTCGTTCATGGTGGTGGTGCTGGGCGGCGTGGGACAACTGGCGGGCACGGTGTACGCCGCGCTGGGACTGGGCTTCGCCAACAAATTGCTCGAATCGTGGTCGGGTGCAGTACTCGCAAAAATCGCGGTGCTGGTGTTCATTATCATCTTCATCCAGAAACGTCCGCAGGGCATGTTCGCGCTGAAGGGGCGCTCGGTGGAAACGTGATCGGTCCGCTCGCAACCACTTTTACGCGCCTCTACGGCGCTGCGGGCTGGGCTGTGCTCGGCGTGATTGGCTTCGTGTTGTTCGTGGTGTTTCCGCTGTTGAATCTGGCCTTGCCCGCGGACAGCACGTTCCATGTGTCGGCGTACTGGATCACGCTGATCGGCAAGATCATGTGTTATGCCATCGTGGCGTTGGCGATGGATTTGATCTGGGGCTATTGCGGCATACTGTCGCTGGGCCACGGGCTGTTTTTTGCGCTGGGTGGCTATGGCATGGGCATGTATCTGATGCGCCAGATCGGCCGCGACGGCCAGTATCGCGCCGAGTTGCCCGATTTCATGGTGTTCCTCGACTGGAAGGAATTTCCATGGCAGTGGTGGAACACCGATCACTTTGCGTGGGCATTGTTGCTGGCAGTGGCAGTGCCGGGCTTGCTGGCGTATGTGTTCGGCTACTTCGCGTTTCGCTCGCGCATCAAAGGCGTGTATTTTTCGATCATCACGCAGGCACTGACCTTTGCCGCCATGCTGCTGTTTTTCCGCAATGAAACCGGCTTCGGTGGCAACAACGGTTTCACCGATTTCAAACGCATACTCGGCTACTCCATCACCACAGCGGAAACCAGAATGGTGTTGTTCACCTTAAGCGGCGCAGTGTTGCTCGGCACACTGTTGTTGGGTCGTTACCTGGTGACATCCAGGTTCGGGCGCGTACTCGCCGCGATACGCGACGCGGAGCAGCGCGTAATGTTCTGCGGCTACAACACGCTGCACTACAAACTGTTCATCTGGACCTTGTCGGCGGTGCTGTGCGGTATCGCCGGTGCGCTCTACGTGACGCAGGTCGGCATCATCAATCCCGGTGAAATGTCGCCGGCCAACTCCATTGAAATCGCCATCTGGGTTGCGGTGGGCGGACGCGGCACCCTCACCGGCGCGATCGTCGGCGCCGGCGTGGTCAACGGCGCAAAAAGTTTTTTCACGCAGGCATTTCCCGAATACTGGTTGTACGTGCTGGGCCTCATGTTCATAGTGGTGACCTTGTTCATGCCGCAGGGCATCGTCGGCTTGCTCAGCAAATTGGGCAATTTCGCCCGGGGGCGTTTCGCAAAATGAGCAGCGCCACCACACTGCCGCCGCGCGCCGACGACGAAGCGTCCACGCCGTACACGCATGCGGTGGTGCCGGGACAACTCGACATTTCGCACGGCGTGGTGCTCTATCTCGACGGTATCAGCGTGAGTTTTGATGGTTTTAAGGCGCTCAACAATCTGTCGCTGGCTATCGACGCGGGCGAACTGCGTTGTGTCATCGGCCCTAACGGCGCCGGCAAAACCACCATGATGGACGTAATCACCGGCAAGACGCGGCCTGACGCCGGCACCGCGTTCTTCGGGCAAACCATTGATTTAACAGAATACTCCGAGGTGGAAATCGCGCAGGCGGGTATCGGTCGCAAGTTCCAGAAGCCAACCATCTTCGAGCAGCACACGGTGTTTGAGAATCTGGAACTGGCGATGAAAGCCGACAAGCGCGTGATCAAAACCCTGTTCGCGCGGCTCAGCGGCGCGGAGCGGGACCGCATCGCCGAGATGCTCACCCTGATACGCCTCACCGACAGCGCGCAGCGCGTCGCCGGCCTCTTGTCGCATGGGCAAAAGCAGTGGCTCGAAATCGGCATGTTGTTAATGCAGGAACCGAAGTTGCTGTTGCTCGACGAACCGGTAGCGGGCATGAGCGATGAGGAAACCGAACGCACCGCGGAATTGATACTCACGCTGGCGGGCAACCATTCGCTGGTGGTGGTAGAGCACGATATGGCGTTCGTCGAAAAAATCGCGCGCAAGGTGACCGTGCTGCACGAAGGCAGCGTGATCGCAGAGGGCGCAATGAACGAAGTGCAAAACGATCCGCGCGTGATCGAAGTTTATCTGGGACGCTGATATGTCAGGGACTCTCAGCGTGGCGGGCCTCAATCAATATTACGGCGGCAGTCACATCCTGCGCGATGTCGCCTTCGAGGTGCCGGCGGGCAAGGTCACGGTGTTGCTCGGCAGAAACGGCGTCGGCAAGACCACTCTGCTCAAGACCCTGATGGGCTTGATTCCCGCGAAAAGCGGCACCATTACTTTCGCCGGCAACGATCTTACGGCTGCGGCGCCCTACGAGCGCGCGCGCGCGGGCCTCGGTTATGTACCGCAGGGACGTGAAATTTTCCCTCGTTTAAGCGTTGCCGAAAACCTGGAAATGGGCCTCGCCACACTGCCGAGCGGTGCGCGCATACCCGAACGCATCCATGAAATGTTTCCGGTGTTAAAGCAAATGTTACGGCGGCGCGGCGGTGACCTTTCCGGCGGCCAGCAGCAGCAGTTGGCGATCGGTCGCGCACTGGCGATGAATCCCAAGCTGTTGATACTGGATGAACCGACGGAAGGCATCCAGCCGTCGATCATCAAGGACATCGAGCGTGTGATCCGCTCACTGGCGGCCAGCGGCGATATGGCGATATTGCTGGTCGAACAGTACTACGAATTCGCGCGTTCGCTCGCCGATCAGTATCTGGTGATGGAGCGTGGCGACATCATTGCGCGCGGCGCCGGTGCGGATATGGACAAGGACGGCGTGCGCGCGCTGCTGGCGGTATGATGGCCAGAGGGGTTACAATATCCGTCGCAAAAATGAGGTGACTTTATGGGTGCAGCTATCGAGCTTAGGCGCGAACCCCTCACGGCCAATGAGCACCAACGCGCGTGGGAGGTTTTGTGCAATGACAAAACGCTTGCGGGCATTCCCTACAAGATCGAAACCGATGCGTGGGGTGCAGTGCGCATGAGTCCAACGCAAACAAGACATTCGAGAATGGTTGGCCGCGTCACGCGTTTGCTGCAACAAAAGCTCGGCGGTGAAGCGATGCCCGAGCTCGCCATGGTGACCCGCGACGGCATCAAGGTTCCGGATGTGGGGTGGTGCTCAGATGCCTTCCTCGCCCAGCACTGGTCAAACGTGGTGTTACGCAAAGCCCCGGAAATTTGTGTCGAAGTCGTATCGCCGTCCAACGCAGAGGCGGAACTGCGTTCCAAGACAGCCCTCTATCTAAACCTGGGCGCGATCGAAGTGTGGTTGGTGTCGGAGGACGGCGCCGTGGAGATACACACGCAAGCCGGACCGCGCGAGGATTCTACATTTGGATTTAACCCTGGGATTGAATTGGCGGGGTAGAGAACCAGGGAACCGCACGTGCTGCGAACCCGCGAGTTGTTCAGCGCGATGGCGGGCGCGGCAAAATCATCGTGCGCAGTCTCAGCGCCGATAGGGAGAAAGATGCCGTGAAGCGCTTGCTGGCGGTATGATTGCCGCATGCGCGTTGCCGACCCCGTCCACTTGAGCGCCTGGCGCGCCGAACTCGCACTCGACTATGAGCGCCGTGGCGAGCGCACCGTGCTGGCGGCGCGCCGTCACGACGGGCCGCTGGTGGTGCAAAAACCTCTGTATCCCGAAGGCGCCGGCGTTTGCCACAGCATCATCGTGCATCCGCCGGCGGGTATCGTGGGCGGCGACAGTCTTGAAATCGGCGCCCGCATCGGCGCCCAGGGTCACGCGCTGCTGACCACGCCGGGCGCGGGCAAATGGTACCGGTCGGCGGGCGCGTGGGCGCAACAACGCAACACGTTTGTAGTGCACGAGGGCGCGTGTCTGGAATGGCTGCCGCAGGCGACCATAGTGTTTGACGGTGCGCTGGCGCGGCTTGATACCGAGGTGCGACTGGCCGCCGGCGCGCGCTACATCGGCTGGGAAATAGTGTGTTTGGGGCGCGCGGGATCGGGTGAACGCTTTACACGGGGACAGTGCGTAGCGCGGGTGTCGGTGTTGCGTAATGGCAAACCCTTGTGGATGGAGCGCGCCGGCATCGAAGCCGGCGGGCTGCTCATGCGGTCCGCGGCGGGTTGGGGCGGCAAAACGGTGTGCGGCACGCTCATCGCTGTGGCGCAAAATGTGGATGCGGTCGATGTCGGCGCGTGCCGCGCAGTGGCTGCAAAATCGGGAAGCACGGCGGTGACGCGGCTGCCGGAGGTAATGGTGGCGCGCTACCTGGGCGATTCGAGCGAAGCGGCTGCACAATATTTCGCCGAGGTGTGGCGGCTGTTGCGACCATTGATTGCGGGACGTGCCGCGGTAGCACCGCGTATCTGGAATACTTGAGGACCGGTTATGGAACTGACGCCGAGAGAAAAAGACAAGTTGCTGATATTTACCGCCGGGCTGCTCGCCGAGCGGCGCCGCGCGCGTGGCATCAAACTGAATTACCCTGAATCGGTGGCGTTGATCAGTGCCGCAATCATGGAAGGCGCGCGTGACGGACGCACGGTGTCCGACCTGATGGGTTGGGGTGCGACCCTGCTGACGCGCGAAGAAGTCATGGAAGGGGTGCCGGAGATGATTACCGAAATACAAATCGAAGCCACGTTTCCCGACGGCACCAAGCTGGTGACGGTTCATAATCCTATCGTTTGAGGAAGCTGTGATGATTCCAGGAGAAATGAAAGTCGCGCCGGGCGCGATCGAGATCAATGTGGGACGCGCCACGCTTAC
>CAMBCF010000141.1 GCA_945864585.1 Bordetella parapertussis
CCGCCCAATGCCGCCGCACTCGCTCATCCATCAAGGGCGCGAGCGAACGATATTTCAATTCGATCTGTCGTAGACTGCCTTCTTGTTGCATCCGCTATTCATAGCATATCTGACTAATATTGGATACTTTATTTTGACGCGAATCCTTAGATGGCCCACCGTCCCGGTACCGGGTGAGCCGAAGTTGATTTTACCCGGCTGAGCCTTCGCCAGATCGATCAACTCATTGACGCTTTTCGCCGCTACCGAAGGATGCACGACCAGCAGTTGCGGCACGTAGGCCGCGAGCCCCACGGCTGCGAAATCCTTGACCGGATCATATTCAACCTTGGTGCCGAAAGCGGGGTTGGTGGTCAGCCCGGAGGAGGCGCCGAGTAGCAGCGTGTAGCCGTCTGCCGCGGCTTTGGCGCCCAGTGTATGGGCTATCGCAGTGCCGGCGCCGGGACGGTTATCGGCGATTACCGACACGCCGAACTTGTCCGCAAACCAGGCGCCGAACGCGCGCGCCAGCGGATCAGCGGAACCGCCGGGCGGAAACGGCACCAGTAAACGGATCGGCTTGGTCGGGTAAGTGGTCTGCGCTGCGTGAGTAGCCGTGGCTACGGCGAGGAGTGCGAGGCCCACAAAAACAATGCGCAACATCGAATGCGCCAACATGGTTATGTCTCCTCCACGGGTTCAGGTTAGACAAATCATGGCATTGCTAATGCGAAGAAGCAAATCCGTGGGAGTACTTAGGCGATGCGGCGAACCCTGTACGAGCGTAGCCGTTGGCTTATGGCAACCCTCACTCGGGTTTGATGCCGGCCTCGCGCACGATCTTGCTGAATTTCACAACCTCATCACGAATATACCTGTCGAACCCTTCCGGCGTGGTAGGCGCCGGATCGGCCCCCAGCGCGAGCAATCGCCCTCTGATCTCTGGCAGTTCCAGGATGCGCGTAATTTCGCCATTCAGTTTGACCAGCACCGGCTTCGGTGTCTTGCCCGGCGCAAGAAGGCCAAACCACGGGTCGAACGCGAAGTTCGTAACGCCGGCTTCAGCGACGGTTGGCAAATCGGGTTACGCCGGCGAGCGCTTTCCGGTCGAGGCAGCGAGCGCGAGCAGCCTGCCATCGCGGGTAAGCGACAAGGTATTCACCACCGGTGAGAAATTAAACTGGACCGCACCCGAGATCACAGCAGTCATGGCATCAGGGATGCCCTTGTACGCCATGTGTGCTGCCTGGATTCCAGTCAGCGTCTTGAACAACTCACCGGCGAGGTGATTGGCGCTGCCGATGCCGGGCGAGAAAAAGTTAAAATTCCCCTGCCGTGTTTTGGCGAGTGCGGCCAGCTCTTTCACCGATTTCACGCCCAGCGCCGACGACACCACCAAAATGCTGGGCACGTTTCCACCAGCTTCTGGCCAACGGTGCGCGTAAGCACGTCAGTGGTGCTGCCGGCGGTAAACCCTACAACAATGCGGATGGGTTTCGCCGGATAGGACTGTGCCAGTGCAGGGTCATAGAAGATCAAGGAAATTAATGCCACTGGCGTCAGTGCCGCACGGACCATTGCTTCTCTTGCACTTCGAACAATCATCAACCACGAAGAATTTCTCTGAAGATCAATCATGAGCGCTGCCTTTTGACAAAGGCGCACCGTGTTACGCGGAAGGAACGGAGATTAGGGGCGCACGACGCACGCACCAGCAGTCTTTCTATGATCGAGTAAGTGATTAACTGTTGCGATACAACACACCGTTTTAACCGGCGTTGCCTGCAATTTGAAACCGAGCTGGCACTACCGGCAGCGGCTTGTTGGACAGCATGGTGGAAGCGCCGCAGGCTGTGTTCTGCTGTGCGTTACTGGTGCGGCGGCCTCGTCTGACGCGGCGCGCTGATCGCCGAACCTGCGCAGAGGATTGCGTAGTTGGCAAAAACAGCGTGAAATAGCGCCTGGTTGGCCATGCTTCGGGCATCTCCAACCGGCGTGTCAGTTCGTTTTGTTTCGAGGAATAAAAATCATGGATGTCACACCGGCGGTCGCGCACAGGCAGGATACGGCAGCGAAGACATACGACGCCATTATCATCGGCGCCGGGATCTCCGGCATTCATCAGCTTTACCGGCTGCGGGAGCTCGGCATGACCGTGCGGGTGTTCGAAGCCGGTACCAATGTCGGTGGCACCTGGTACTGGAACCGCTACCCCGGCGCGCGCTTCGATTCCGAAAGCTGGACCTACGGCTATTCCTTCTCGGAAGAGCTGCTGAAGGAGTGGGACTGGAAGGAGCATTTCTCGCCGCAGCCGGATACGCTGGAATACCTGAACCTGGTCGCCGACAAATTCGATCTGCGCCGCGACATGCAATTCCGCTCGCGCGTGATTGCCGCGCATTGGAATGAGGCAGCCAACCAGTGGGCGGTTACGCTGGAAAGCGGCGAGAGCGCAAACGCGCGCTTCCTGATCACCGCGATCGGCATTCTGTCGGCACCCACGCTACCGCGCATTCCGGGGGTGGAAAGTTTCCGTGGCCCGGCCTTTCACACCGGGCGCTGGCCACACACGCCGGTGGATTTCGCCGGCAAACGTGTCGGTGTCATCGGCACCGGGGCTACCGCAATCCAGGCGATCCCGGAGATCGCCAAGCAGGCGCAACAACTTACCGTTTTCCAGCGCAGGCCGAACTGGGCCGCGCCACTACACAATGCCAGGATCAGCAAAGCGGAGATGGAAGAGATCAAAAGCCGCTACACGGAGATTTACGCCCGCTGCGCCGGGACGCCGGGCTGGTTCATTCACCAGCCCGACCCCCGCAAGACGCTGGACGTGCCTGCGGCAGAACGCGAGGCGTTCTGGGAAAAGCGCTATGCCGAACCGGGCTTTGGCATCTGGATGGCCAATTTCTCCGACATCCTGGTCGACGAAAAGGCAAACGCCGCGATCAGCGAGTTCATTGCCAAAAAAACACGCCAGCGAGTGAAAGACCCCAAGGTCGCGGACAAGCTGATCCCCAAAGACCACGGATTCGGCTCTCGCCGCGTGCCACTGGAAAGCGGTTATTTCGAGGCCTACAACCGCGATAACGTTGCGCTGGTGGATGTGAACGAAACGCCGATCGAGCAGATCACGCCTAGCGGCATCAAGACCCGCGGCAAGGAATATGAATTCGACATTCTGGTCTACGCCACCGGCTACGATGGCGTGACGGGCGCATTCGACCGCATCGACTTTCGTGGCCCCGGCGGTGTGCGGCTAAAGGACGTGTGGGCCGACGGGCCGCGCACCTATCTCGGTCAATTGGCCGACGGTTTCCCCAATTTACTGATGGTGCTGGGCCCGCATACCGCGCGCGGCAACATCCCGCGCGCGGTCGATCACAGCGTGGAATGGCAGACGGGCTTGCTGCGTTTCATGCGCGAACACAACTACAGCCGCGTGGAAACCCGGCCCGCGCACGTGGCGGAGTGGACGCAGACCGTCATCACGGCGGCCGCGCGGCTGCTCTCCAGCAAGGTCGATTCGTGGCAGAACGGCGTGAATCGCAACATAGACGGCCACACCGTGCGCCGCGTGCTGGGTTACAACGGCAATGGCGTGAATTACCGGCGCAAGACCGCTGAAGTTGCCGATGGCGGTTACCAGGAGTTCGCGTTCCGGTAATGAGGTGCGCCTCCATGAGCCCAGATGACGTCAGAAATGGTTTGGTACAGCCGGCGCGCCCGCATCAGGCGGATGCGCACCTACGCTCGGTACCCGGCAATGTATCCTGGGGCTTGATTCCTGCGAACGCACCGGCCGTGCTGCGCATTGCCTCCGGTCAGACTGTGCGCGTCGACACCGTCTCGCAGCAGGGGATTACGGCGGGCATCGATCCGGTAGAGTTCTTCGGCGCGGCCGGAATCGACCCTGACAGAGTCCTGGACGATGTCAAACAAATCTATCGCTAGGTAAAACGCCAACCTGGTGCTGGCGGACATGTGCTGACCGGGCCGATTTACATCGACGCTGCACGCCCCGGCGACATGCTCGAAGTGCGTATCCTCGACGTCGAGTTTCGAATTGACTACGGCGTCAACAACTCGGGTCCCGGACTTGGTGCAGCGCCGGAATTGCTTGCGGAAGTGGCGCGCAACATCATCCGCCTGGATCTCGCGCGCGGGGTCGCGAAGTTTTCACAGCGGATCGAACTGCCGCTCGCGCCGTTCATGGGGATCATGGCTGTGGCGCCGCCAAGCGCGCAGGCGCCGGCGAACTCCAAACCGCCCGGCGCATTCGGCGGCAATATGGATCTCAAGGTACTCACGCGCGGCGCGACCCTCTATCTCCCGGTATTTAACGAGGGCGCACAGTTTTTTACCGGCGACGGTCACGGGCTGCAGGGCGACGGAGAAGTCAACGGCACCGCGATCGAGATTTCGCTTACGCCCACGCTGCAGTTCATCCTGCACCCGGGCGCGGGCCGTAACATGAACTGGCCGCGCGCGGAGGATCGCGACTGCCATTACGTCATGGGCATGGACACCGATCTTGACGAGGCCGCGCACCTCGCGATTCTGGAGAGCGTCGCGTTCTTGCAGGAACGCGCGGGGCTGACCGCCGCGGACGCTTACGCGTTAACAAGTCTGGGCGTAGACTTTCGGATCGGCGAAGCGGTTAACCACGTAAAGATAGTTTACGGCGCGATTCCAAAACGACTGCTATTACTATGAACGTAGAAAACGTGGCTATGTGGGAGCGACTTCGTCATGTCGCCGAAAAAAACCAGCGCTTGCCCACCGAGCAGCACAGCGGAAACTGGACGGGTCAGCGAGGACTGTTTGAGTCCTCGCGTGCTTTTTGCGAGGGCGAGTTCTGCAGCCGCCAGTTTTCGCGAGCAGCTCAGGCAAGGGCACACTTGAAGCGCAGCAGTAGCCCGAAGGGCCGGCGAACTTGAAGTTATATTTTCGAGTTATGTGATTTCATTTGGCGCAATAGGATTGCGCCCTACTCCGCTTTCCACTTTGCAATAGAGTGCTATACCGAGCCGTGGGAGGGGAAAAAGGCTACCTTCAGGCATCCACCGCAATCTTCCAAAAGTCGCGCGCATATTCCGGCATGGTGATATCGAAATTCACGCCATTGGGGTCGGTGTATTTACGCTCGGTTTCGAGCCCGCTGCCGGTGCCGAGGATGCCGCCGTGGAAAACGGCGCCGTTGGACTCGGCTTTTTCGGCGACTTTTGCCATGTCGTCGATCAGAAAACCGATGTGATGCAGACCGCGCACGGTTTCACCCCTCATGTTGGGGTTGTCCGGATGGATGACAACCAGGCTTACCACGCCGTCCGTCATTGCGATGGCGGTCTTGTGCTCACGTACGCGCTTCATGCCAAACGCTTTCTCATAAAACGTCGCGGTTTTTTCGATGTCCTCGACGAGCATTGCGATGTGTCTTAGTTTTGCCATGATGCGCTCCTTTGTGGTGTGCATTTGAATGAAACGTCAAAATCTTTTTGCCACAGATTTCACAGATGAACACAGATTTGTCTGTGTGGTTTTGATGAACTTTCGTTCAATAAAAATATTGTTTGAAAACAGATGCTTACGAATATCTCTGCGGAGTAGGCTGTCAGGGTTTAATCTATGTTTATCTGCGAAATCTGTGGCAAAAGATTTTGGGTTCAGCAGTTCACGGATACATCGCCCAGCCCACGCGATCGGTCGGCGCTTTGAAGAAATGTCCCTGTGTGCTGGTGACGAACACCGTGGTCATGTCGGGGCCGCCGAAGCAAACATTGGTCGGCCGGTTCGCCGCCACGGGGTGCGTTTCGAGCACGCGTCCCTGCGGCGAAAACACATACAGCATCGGGCCCGGACCGCTCACTTCCCAGCCCGCAGTGGCGATGATGTTGCCTTCGGCGTCAAAACACATGCCGTCGATGCCCCGATGCACGCCGCGCGCATCGTCGCCCCAGGTGAAGAGCGCGTCGTATTTGCCCAGGCTCCCGTCTTCCAGTATCGGATACGCGCGCAACTGCCGCGGCACGCCGACGGTGTAGCTGCTCTCGGCGACATACAGCGTGCGGTTATCCTGTGACACCAGTATGCCGTTGGGCTGGGTGGTATCGAAGGTGACGCGCGTCACGGTGTAGCTGCCGTCTTTTTGCGGATCAGCGCGCAACACCGATTGGTTGTCGAGTTCCTTGATCTCGGTTTTATCCCAGTTGCCGTCATTCACCGGATTGGTGAACCAGATGCGCCCTTTGCGATCAATCGCCAGATCGTTGGGGGTGTTGAGTTTCTTGCCGTCCACGCGATCGGCAACCACGGTATTTTTGCCGCCCGAATCAAAGCGCACTATCGCGCGCCCGCCGGAGCAGCAGCCGAACAGCCGCCCGTTCGCGTCGTGGGCGAGGCCGTTGGTGCGATTGGTGCCGTTGCGCCAGTCGGTGATGGCGTTTGTTTTCAGGTCGTAGCGCAGGATTTTGCTGGCTTGAATGTGCGTAAAGTACAAAAACTCGCCGTCCCACACCGGGCCTTCGGTGAGCGGTATCGCGCCCGGTTTCATCAACAGTTCAAATTTCCACGACATTTGTTTTCCTTTCGGCGGTTGGTAGAGTGCGCGGTGCGCACGCTATTGTCTCGGGGCCTGGTGATAAGGCTGACCTTTGCGATAGCGCTCGAGCCACTTGCGCGCAGCATCGCCCTGATCCTTTGCGAATTCGGGAAACTCGAGCGCCTTTTCCTGCCAGCGCACGGCCTCGGAAAAATTCGCCGCCTCAGCATAGGTCGCGGCCAGCGTATCCAGTATGTCTGCGTCTTTCGATTTGGATAGTTCCGCCGCCTTGCGCGCCAGTTCCACCGCGCGCGCGCCGTTTCTGACGCTGGCTACGGGTGCCGTAGCCAGCAACCAGGCAGCACTGTTATGGATGCCTGCGTTTTGTGGATTGATACGCAGCGCTTCATTGTAATCGGAAATCGCTCCGCCAAAATCGCGCTTGTCGGCCCGGGCAAGGCCACGCTGGTGAAATGCGGTTGCAAGGTGCTGCGACGATAACTGCCCAGCGTCTATCAGCAGCGTGCACGCGGCTATGCGCTGGTCGGGTTTGCTGCTGGTGCTGGTGCAATCGTCAAGGCCCGCCGGCGATGGCTGGCCGCATGACTCCAGGGCCCGAAGAAGGAACGGCAGCAGGAACGGCAATACGGGCAGTGAGCGGTTCATCGGGGTTCCCTTTCACGGCGTAAGTGCTGTGCAGGCGATCGCGGCGGTGCAGGCCACTAAACGTTCCGCCCACCCGTCAGATGCTCATTTCCAGCGTATACAGCCCGCCGCTGAATCGATCCACCGCATAAACGATATTGCGCTCATCGACGTAAACATCGTTCATCTGGATCGCGCCTTTGGGCGAAAGTGCGGGCGCGCCGGGCACGAAGTAAGCAACCTCGCGCGGCTGATATTGATTCGAAATGTCGTAAACGCGAATGCCGGCATTGAAACACGAGGCGAGAATGATGTTCTCGGAGCGGAACGCATGTTTGGCGGGATAGTTTTCGTAGATGTTGTGCGCGCCGAAGCGGCCGCCGCGCTTGCCGAAGGCCTCCACCGGCGGCAGCGGCAGCGTCGATAGCGTTACCAGATTGGTTTCGTCGCGCATGTCGGCAATCCAGTTGAATTTGGGCCAATCCATGCCGTCGTCCTTGTTGCATTCATCGGCCAGCACCATCAGGCCGCGACCGTGCAACGGCATCGCGGTATGCGCCATGCCGTTGTAGGGCGGCGAGATTCTCAGGCGTGAAATTTCTTTCGGGTGCGCCTTGTCGCTGATGTCGAGTATCACCACGCCGCCGTCGATGTAGCCCATGTAGGCGCGGTCGGGGCGTTCGGGATAAACGCTGATGTTGTGGGGACGGTAGCCGCCGTCGAATTTGGGGTGGCGCGGCACCGGCGGCTCGGCATCGCCTTCCTTGGTGCCGGGATACCACCAGCGGCCGGCCTCGACAGGCTTCGACGGATTGCGCACATCGACGATGCGGTAAATCTGGTGGTCTTTGGGATTGCGCGGCTGATGGTCCGGCGCGCCGCAACTCAGGTGCACGAACTCCCCATCGACAAACCAGCAGCAGTGCGCGCCCAGCGAGTGCGGCCCCGAGGCGTCGAAATGCGAAATCAGTTTCGGGTTTTCCGGTGTGCTGATGTCGAAAATATCAAAGCCCGCAGGTTTGCGTCCCGCCGATTGCTTGAGGTTGTTGGGATCATTCGGGTTGCCGGCGCCGCCGCGCACCTGATAACACACCACCATCATGTCGCCGACGACTTCCAGCGAATTCGAGCGCACCTGGGCATGCGGCAACTCTGTCTGCACCACCACTTTGAGGTTGCGCGGATCGGTGACATCGACTCCGGTGAAATTCTTGGGCGCGGACTCGTGCGCTAGCCACAGTATGCGCCGTCCGTTGCCGGTCAACTGCATGGTGCAGCCTTCGCCGATGCCGCCAAAGCCATCGAGTTCGTGCTGCGCCAGCAACTTCATGTTGAGCGACAGCGTGCGCGATGCCTGCGACGCCGGATTCAATGATCCCATCCCCTCACCTAAAGCCATCGTGTTCTCCCCTGATTGAGTTGCTTGATTCTATTTGATCAGACCCAGATACGTCATGACGTTTTTCGCCTGCGTGTATTCAGCGGCCATATGTTTGCGCGTGTCGGCGGCATTCTTGAATATGGCCTCACCCTGAACGCGTTCTGCGCTTTTGCGAAACTCGTCGCTGGCCGCGACCTTGTACAGCATCCCTTCCCAGTAGGCGATTTGCGCGGCCGTGATGCCCTTGGGCGCGAGGATCGCGCGCCAGGTTTCACTGACGGCTGCGGGATGCCCCAGCTCCACCCAGGTTGGCGCCATACCAAGGACGCCCGACAGTCGTTTGGGCCCGGTCACCGCGATCACGCGCAGGTTGCCGCTTTCGACCTGCGGCAGAAATCCGACTGCGGACCCCACCGCCACCTCCACGTGACCGCCGAGCAATGCCGCCAGTTGCTTGCTGCTTTCCAGCACCACCATCTTTACCGGCTTGATATCGATGCCGGCGGATTGCAATACGCGGCCGGTGGCGATGCGCGTCAGTATGGTGTTGATCGCTATCGACAGGGAATCCGGACGCGCCTTAAGCGCATCCACGAAATCCCGGCCGCTCTTGAACGGCGAGTCCGCACGCACCACGAAGACGTAGGCTTCGGTCATGATGGTCGCGATCGGCGTGACATCGGTGTAGGTCACGGACAGACGGCCTGCAAGATGATTGGCCAGCAGCACCGGCGAGGCGAGACTCAAAAAATGCGGATCGCCCGTGCGTTGACTCAAGTAGGTGTACGCCAGCGCATGTTCTGCGCCGGAACGATTCGCCACGGCACTGGTTACCGGCAGCAGCTTTTTCTCCTGCCACAGCCGCTGCACAATGCGCGCGGTGGAATCCATCGCCCCGCCGGGTGCGTTCGGCGCGATTAACTCTACGTGGCGTTGCGGCGTCCAGCTTTGGGCGCTTGCCAGCGGCGCAAATACTGCGCCGGCGCACATCAATGCCCTTGCGATCCAGAGAAGCCTCATCGTGCTACCTGCATTCGTTTTTCGAGTGCCCGGCCCGGATTATCGCCGCTTTGCGGCGAACGGCGGCGTTGCCGCCGATACTTTGATTTACTTGCGCTCGCACCAGCGGCTTGTGACAATCGCGCCTCTCTGATTTTTGCCGCGATGGCCCAATAAATGGACTTCAACCTCCCGTCCGAGCATCAGAATAAAAACACACGTTATGAATGATCCCCTGGCTCTTCTCCGGCAGCAAGTTTTCTCCCCTCGTGCTGTCGCACTCATCGGCGCTTCCAGCGACGCCAGCAAAAACACCTCGCGCCCGCAGCGCTACATGCGCAGGTACGGCTACGCCGGCAAGTTGTTTCCGATCAATCCCGCGCGCGAGGAAATGTTTGGCGAAAAGGCCTATCCCGATGTGACGGCGGTGCCGGATGCCATCGATCACGCCTTCATCATGGTGCCCGCGACCCGGGTGAAAAAAGCGCTGCAACAATGCGTGGCAAAAAAAATCCCGGTGGTAACAATTTACACCGACGGCTTCGCCGAAGTGGGCGCCGAGGGCCGCGCCATGCAGGAAGAATTGCAAGGCATCGCCAAGGCCGGCGGCATACGCCTGATCGGGCCGAATTGCATCGGTTTATTCAGCAGCCAGACGAATCTCGCGCTGTCGGTGAACGCGGTACTCGAATACTCCGACATTAAACCCGGCCCGATCGCGGTGGTTTCGCAAAGCGGCAGCATGACCGGCGGGCTGCTGTCGCGCGGCCTCGGGCGCGGCCTGGGCTTTTCCAAATTGGTGTCGGTGGGCAACGAGGCCGACATCGGCGTGGGCGAATTTGCCGACATGCTGGTCGACGATCCGCACACCGGCGCGATTTTGTTGTTCATGGAAACCATCCGCGATGCCGGGCATCTGGCGCGTGCCGGCCGGCGCGCGTATGCAGCAGGCAAGCCGATTATCGTGTTCAAGCTCGGGCGCTCGGAAATCGGTCAGGACTGCGCCGCATCGCATACCGGCGCGATGGCGGGTTCTGACGAGCTCGCCGATGCGTTTTTCAAGGCGCATGGCATTCTGCGCGTCGATCTGCTTGAAACCCTGTTTGAACTGGGGCCGATGATCGCAGGCGCCAAACCGAGCAAACGTCATCGTGTGGCGATCATGTCCACCACCGGCGGCGGTGCGGCCACCGTCGCTGATCGCCTCGGCACGCTGGGCGTGGATGTGGTGGGGCCGACACAAGCGGTAATCGATAACCTTGCGAAAAACCACAACATCATCATCAGCAAGGCGCGCGTGACGGA
>CAMBCF010000142.1 GCA_945864585.1 Bordetella parapertussis
CCGGTAAAGGTGCTGGAAGTGTCGCGCGACGTTCTCGACAAGGGCATGCAGCGCGTGCGCGACAACTACGCCACCAGCGTCAAGCGCGGCAGCACCACGCAGGCGCAGATGGACGAGCGCATGCAGCGCATTACCCCGGTCGAGCGCTATGAAGACATCGGCGACTGCGACGTGGTGATCGAAGCGGTGTTCGAGCGGCCGGATGTCAAGAAAGAAGTGTTTGCCAAGCTCGATGCGGTGATGAAGCCGGGCGCGCTGCTGCTGAGCAATTCGTCCGCCATCGACACCGACATCATGGCGGGTATGACCAAGCGCCCGCAGGACGTCGCCGGCGCGCACTTTTTCGCACCCGCCAACGTGATGAAACTCTACGAAGTGGTGAAGGGCAGCAAGACCTCGGTCGAGACTATTCTCAGAACCATGCAGGTCGGCAGGGACATTGGAAAAATCAGCGCGGTCGCGGGCTCCTGCGACGGCTTCGCAGCGAACCGCAGCCGCGCGCCGTTCGGCACCGAGATGATGCTGATGCTGGAAGAAGGCGCGCTGCCGGAGCAGATCGACAAAGTGATGGTGGACTTCGGCTATCCGATCGGGCCGTTCGCGGTGGGCGATCTGTCCGGTCTCGACATCGGCTACGACACGCGCAAGCGCCGCGCCGCGGAGAACCCGAACTTTCGCAAACTGCTGGTGCCCGATCGCCTGGTGGAAATGGGGCGCAAGGGACAGAAGACCGGCGCCGGCTGGTACCGCTACGAAAAGGGCGACCGCACGCCGCATCCCGACGAGGTGGTAAAAAGCGTCATCGCGGACGTGGCGCGCGAGTTGGGCATCGCGCAGCGCACCTTTACCGACGACGAAATTCTGAAGCGGCTGCTCTACGCCTCGGTGAACGAGACCTGCAAGATCCTGGAGGAAGGCAAGGCTTTGCGCGCCAGCGACATGGATGTGATGTGGCTGCATGGCTTCGGCTTCCCGCGCTATCGTGGCGGCCTGATGTTCTGGGCCGATGGCATCGGCGTGAAAGAGGTGTACCGGCAGATTGCGGAGTGGCATCAGCGTTACGGCGCGCGCTGGAAGCCAGCGGAGCTGCTGCGCGAACTGGCGGACAGCGGCACGCCGTTTCGTGAATCGAAGCCCAAGGTGGCGATGTAGGATGGTTCCGCAAGAATTGATGACGCAGGCGCGAGCGCGGCAACGCACAGCACTGGATGAACAGGCGGGCAAATCGCTGCTTGCCGCATACGGTGTTGCAGTACCGCTATCGCTTATGGTCAAGAGCGCGAGTGAAGTTGACGCGGTGTTCGAAAAACTGCGCCCGCCATTGGTGGTGAAAATCATGTCGCCCGATATCCTGCACAAGAGCGACGCGGGCGGCGTCAAAGTCGGTCTTAAATCAGCGGTGGAAGTAAAAAACGCCATCGATGACATGGCCAACTCTCCCCAAATAAAAGGCGCGCACATCGATGGGTATCTCATTGAAGAAATGGCGCCCGCCGGGCAGGAGATGGTTGTCGGCGCTGTGCGCGATACCAATTTCGGCCCTTTGCTGATGGTGGGACTGGGCGGGATTTTTGTCGAGGTGCTGCGCGACGTGTCGTTTCGCATTTGCCCGATTACGCGGATTGATGCGCAAGAAATGCTGGACGACTTGAAGGGCGCCGCCATCCTCGACGGCGCGCGTGGGCGCAAAGCCGTTTCGCGCGAGGCCATCGTCGATGTGCTGCTGAAAGTCGGTGGCGATAACGGCTTACTGATGCAGCACGCCGATGACTTCGCGGAGGCGGATATTAATCCGCTGATCGTGTCGGAAAGCGGCGCGGTGGCGGTGGATGCGCGTTTTGTGTTAACTGCGTGAACGAGTTAACGGGTGAACGAGTGAACGAGTAACCCCCAACCGGCTCCCTCTCCCCGCACCCGGGGAGAGGGCTGGGGTGAGGGGCTTCACCCGTTCACCCGTTCACCCGTTCACCCGTTCACTGCCCTTATTAAACATGCCCAACGACATCCTCAAACAATTCACCCCCTTCTTCGAGCCCAAGACCATAGCAGTGGTCGGCGCGTCTGCCAGAAGTTTTGCGTTGCCCAATACCTTCATCCGCCGCATCCGCGAGTTGGGTTACGCCGGCGATATTTATCCGATACACCCCAACGCAGCCGAAATTGACGGACTTCCCGCCTATAAGTCGCTGGCCGATACGCCCAAGCCGATTGATTACGCCTACATCGCAGTGGCGGGCGGGCTGATCCCCGCGATGCTCGAAGCAGCCAATGGGCGCCTGCGCTTTGCGCACGTTATTTCCAGTGGTTTCGCGGAAGTGGACGAAGGCCGCGATTTGCAGGAAAAGCTCGTCGCTGCCGCACGCGCGGGCGGCCTGCGTTTGGTCGGACCGAACTGCATGGGACTTTTTTCGCCACGCGGCCGCGTCACCTTCGCCGAAGTCGGCCAGCGGGATGTCGGCGCCGTCGGCATCGTGTCGCAAAGTGGCGGGCTGGGCACGGACGTCATTCGGCGTGGATACACTCGCGGCGTCAAGTTCTCCGCCGTGGTCACGGCCGGTAATTGCGCCGATGTCGTGCCGTCGGAATTGCTGGAATACTATTTCGCCGATGCCCAGACCAGGGTGATCGGTCTCTACCTCGAAACCGCGAAGGATGGCCGCCGTTTGTTTGAGTTGCTGCGCGCGGCTCGCGCAAAGAAACCGGTGGTCATCCTCAAAGGCGGACGCACGCAACAAGGTCTCGCCGCTGCCGCCTCGCACACCGGTTCGCTCGCGGGCGACGACCGCGCCTGGGTGGCGCTATCGCGGCAGACGGGCTGCGTGCTGGTGGATACACTGGATCAGTTCGTCGATACGCTGTTGATCTTTCAGTCGCTGACACCCAAAGGCACGCAACCCACGCAGCAGGTCACGCTATTCGGCAACGGCGGCGGCACCAGCGTGCTGGCCACGGATTATTTCGCGCGGCTCGGTCTCGATGTCACGCCGTTTGACGCCAGTACCATCGATGCGCTGGCGTCCCTCAAGCTGCCGCCGGGCACCAGCATCACCAACCCGGTGGACTGCCCGGTGGGCACGCTGCAACAGGACAATGGGCGCGTCGCCGAAAAAATCCTCGACATCATTTACCGCAACGGCAAGCCGGATGCGCTGGTGATGCACTTGAATTTGTCGGCCTTCGTCGGGCGCAGCAAGCCCGAAGTTCTCGATAACCTGATGGCTGCCGCGCTGCGTGTGCAACAAAAATATCCAGGGCAGGCGCATTTTCTGCTGGTGCTGCGTTCCGACGGTGAACCCGCGTTGGAAGAACGCAAACGCGCGTTTCGCGACAAGGCCAATGCGCTGGGGGTGCCGGTGTACGATGAAATGTCGAATGCGGGTCACGCGCTCGCCGCGCTCAAAACGCATGAGCGGTTCGTTTATACGCGGTCGGGTAAAATTTTGTAAGTAATTGTTTTTATTATATTTTTCAATGCACTCATAGTAATTGCAAGGGACACGCCATGAGTATCTCGCCCGTCTACACCAATGATTTTCGCGCCATCGGTTATCCGGTGCGCCTCTACAGCGGCAAAGACACGCTCGAAAACCTTCCGGCCGAACTCAAACGCAATCGTGCCAAACGCGCCTTCATCGTGTGCGGCCGCACGGTGTCGCGCAAGACCGATCTGATTGCGCACATGCGGCGCATCCTGGGTGACAACTGCGCCGGCGTGTTTGATGAAATGGACAAAGACACTTCGATTTCAGCGGTGACGCGTACCGCCGAGGCGGCCACTGCCGCGCAGGCGGATATGCTGATCAGCGTGGGTTCCGGCAGCGTCACGCAGGGCACGCGCGTGGTGGCGATTCTGATGGCGGAGAAACGTCCGGTCGATGAGTTGATCACGCAGTACCCGGAGCACGGCGCCGCCATCAGTCCGAAGTTGCTCGCGCCCAAGGTGCCGATTATCAATGTGCTGACCTCGGCTACTTCAGCGCAGAATCGCGCGGGTTCCGCGGTGAAAGACCCGAACCGCAGCAACCGCATGGAATTTTTTGATCCCAAGACGCGGCCCGTCGCGGTGTTCTGGGATGCCGAAGCATTGATGACGGCGCCGCTGTCACTGGTGCGCACCACCACGATTTCCGCGGTTTGGCGCACCACCATGAATCTGGGCGCCACGCGCATCGCCCCGTTGTCCGAAGGTGACCGGCTGCAGGCGTTTCGCCTCGCGCGTTATGCGCTGGAGCACTTGCATGACAGCAGCGATGTCACACCGCGCATCGCCGCGTGCGCCGCGGCCTTTTTGCAAAACCGTGACGCCGACGACGGCGGCATGCTGAGCGGAAAACACTGGGTGGAGCGAGTGGTGTATGCGTTTGCCACCGCGTTGTTCCAGATGCACGAGCATGTCGGGCAGGGAGACGCCAGCGCCGCCTTGTCGACGATGGTGATGCGCAAACTGGGAAGCCGTGATCCGCAGGCGATGGCGTTGATCGCACAGGGACTCGGCGTGTGGCGCGAAAGTGACGGCCTGGCTACGGCGCCGGACAAAGCCGCCGCCGAGCTGGAGCGTATTTTCAAATCCGTGGGCATGCCGGTGCGCGTATCCGAACTAAATATTCCGCGCGACAGTTTGCCGCGGATACTGGACAACTCGCTGAAGAATTTCAACGCCGACCCCAAGCGTGAATTTGTGCGCGAACGCGACCTGCTGCTGGGCGTGCTGGAAGCGTGCTGGTAGGCTGCGAGCCGCTAACGTTTAGAATCCAGCCTTGCGCGAATCACACACAGAGAAACCATGGATACGCTTAAAGTTGGAATGAAACACACCGAGGCTTGGGAAGTCACTGAAGAGCGCACCACGCAGCGCGGCCGCTACAAGGTATTTGCCACCTGGGCGATGACGCACTTTGTGGAAAACGTGGCGAGCAACCTCGTGCGGCCGCATTTGAAGCCGGAGCAGGGACAGGTGGGCGTGTCGATTACCGTGCGCCATATGGGGCCTACGCCCATCGGCAAAACCGTGCGCGCCGAAGCGGAGCTGGTTGCCATAGACCGGCGCAAGCTGTCGTTCAAAGTCAAAGTGTTCGACGACACCGAGCAGGTCGGTGAATCAGAGCACGACCGCTTTATAGTCGATCTCGATAAATACTTCGAGCGTCTGGATAAAAAACTCGCCCACAAGTAAACGGCAAGAGCATCGATTATTTCGGCGGCGGTAGCGCGCCGTGCTCAAATCGCTCAACCCCGTGAGGGATCGGCACCCATTTCTGCGCAGAGCGCAACCAAACATGTCGGTTACGTTGCCTCCCTCAGGGCCGACGTTATCTGTGATTACAAGGTCTTACTGTTTACACCGCATGCCGTCTCATTACTTCTTGGGTGGCTTTAATCCCAGCAGCTTGGCGGCATTGCCACCGAGGATCGCGTCTTTTTGTTTGCGCGTGAGCGACTTCGTGCGCTCGATGAAATCCACCGGCTTGTAGTAACCCATGTCGTACGGGTAGTCGGTGCCGATCACCACATGGCTTTCGCCCCACAGCTTCACCAGATGTTCGAGTTGCGGTTCGCCGAACACCATGGTGTCGTAGTAAATCTTTTTCATGTAGTAGCTGGGCGGGCGCGAGATGTGATCGTGGCACTCCGGGCGCACGCGATAAGCGTGGTCCATGCGCGCCGGGTAGTGGCCCATGTAGCCGCCGCCGTGCGCCGCTACGAACTTCAGCTTCGGATAACGCTCGAGCACGCCGCCGTAAACGATATGCGCCAGCGCCAGCGTAGTATCCAGCGGATTGCCGATGACGTTGGTGAGGAAGTGTTCCTTCAGGCGGCTGGTGTCGGTAAAGCCGCTGGGATGCAGAAATATTACCGCGCCGAGTTCTTCCGCCTTTGCCCACAGTTTGTTAAAGCGCGGGTCGGACAACTCCGCCTTGCGGATATTGGTGCCGATCTCGATGCCACGAAAGCCCAGATCCTTCATGCAGTATTCCAATTCGGTCACCGCAAACTCCGGTTCCTGCATCGGCACCGTGGCCAGCGCCACAAAACGATGCGGATGCAACGCCACAATTTCCGCCAGCCGTTCGTTGATCACGCGCGACGTCTTGCGTCCGAGTTCCGGTTCGATACGATAGTAATACTGGAACGGCGACGTCGAAATCGCCTGCACGTCGATGCCCATCTTGTTCATGTCCGACAGGCGCTGCTCGATCGACGTGAGCTTGGCGTCGAGCTCTTTGCGCAACGCGTGTTGCCGGTCGGCGGTGCGCTGGCTGCCGTGCTGCACAACTGGGTCGGGACGCGGCGCCGCGGTCTGTTTGGCGATCTCATCCGCAGCCGACGTATGCACGTGACAGTGCAGATCGACCGCGAAGCTTTTTTTGCCGCGCTTGATGACTTTGCGGCTGGCGGCGCGGGCCGCTGCGGCGTGCAGGCGTACGTCAGGTGTGCAGGTGTACAGCATGTGGTTCTCCGGGTGAAGGTTGAAATGCAATGTCATTGAAAAACCGAGCCTGTCACTCGACTGCGATGCGCGCTTTCTTCACCACCTCCGCCCAGCGCTTGATGTCGCGAGCGATAAATTGGTGAAACTCGGCCGCAGTCGACGGCCGCGCATCGATGCCGGCGGCGAGCAGGCGCTCCTTCATTTCCGGCGCTGAAACCGTTGCTGTGAGATCATGATTCAACCGCGCGATGATGGCAGGCGCGGTCGCAGCAGGCGCGAGCAAACCGTACCAGCCATCCACTTCATACCCCGCTACACCTGCTTCCGCAATGGTTGGCACCTCGGGCAGGGCGGCGGTGCGGCGCGCGGTGGTGACGCCGAGCGCGCGCAGTTTGCCGCTCCTGATCTGCGCGCTGCCCGAGGCCACGCCGGAAAAGAACGCAGAAATCTGGCCGCCGATCAGGTCGATCAATGCCGGTCCGCCGCCTTTGTAATTCACACCCACCATGTCGATACCTGCCAGCACCTTGAACAACTCGGCCGCCAGATGCGTGGCGTTACCGTGGCCGGTCAGCGCGTAATTGAGTTGACCGGGGCGTGACTTCGCCAGTGCGACGAACTCGCTCACGGACTTTGCCGGCACGCCCGGGTTTACGACCAGCACGTACGCGCCATTGCCGATAAGCCCGATGGCCGCGAAATCTTTCATCGTGTCATAAGGCAGCTTGCGCACGACCGACGGCGTGATCGAGTGGCCCACCGGAACGATCAGTATGGTGTGGCCATCCGGTGCGGACTTGGCGGCGATTTCCGTGCCGATGATGGCGTTAGCGCCGCCACGGTTGTCCACCACCACCTGCTGACCAAGGCGCTCCGGCAGGCGTGAGGCGACGATACGTCCGACCACATCCACCGCGCCACCCGCCGGAAACGGCACGATCAGGCGCACGGGGCGCGTGGGCGACCAGTGATGCGGCCCTTGTGCGTGTGCACTCAGGTTGGCCATGAGCGCGATCACGGCGCTCGCGAGTTTGAATAATTTTGCCGGGTTCATGGCGCAATGGTATTGGAAAATCGCTGCTGGCGGCGATTTGTAACCGCAATGCGCGCCAGATACCGTCGTGGCAGAATAGCAGTATCGCCGCCCCGCTCAATCAGGAAATCCACCGCGCGACGAACGCACCCGCTGTCAAAGAGAAATTCCAAATGACGACGCCCGGCCCCCACAGCCGAACCGAAATCCGCGACGGCATGCGCATTACCTGGCACCAGCCCATCACCATGGACGATGGCCTGACCTTGCGCGCCGACATCTACCAGCCCATCGATGCCAGCATCCGCTGCCCGGTGATTCTCAACTACGGTATCTACGGCAAAGGCGTTGCTTATCAGGACGGCTATCCGTTGCAGTGGGAAAAGATGGTTGCCGACTATCCCGAAATTCTGAAGATGTCGAGCAACAAGTATCAAAATTGGGAGACCACCGATCCGGAATGCTGGGTGCCGCATGGTTATGCCATTGTGCGCATCGATTCGCGCGGCGCGGGCTGGTCGCCCGGTTTTATGGACCCCGCATCGCCAAGGGAAATCGATGATCTTTACCAATGCGTAGAGTGGGCAGGCACACAACCGTGGAGCAACGGCAAGGTCGGCATGCTCGGCATCTCCTATTACGCCAGCAACCAGTGGCGCGTGGCGGGCATGCATCCGCCGCATCTTGCGGCGATCATCCCGTGGGAAGGACAGAACGACCGCTATCGCGACTCGGGCTACCACGGCGGCATCCTGTGCCAGTTTCAGCAGCGCTGGGCCAAGCATCAGGTGGTGATGATTCAGCACGGGCGCGGCGAACGCGCGGCGAAAAATCCCAACACCGGCGAATCCGTGGCAGGGCCGCTCACGCTCAGCGAAGAAGCGATGGCGAAGAACCGCGTCGATGCCTTTGAAGAACTGAAAAAACATCCCTACTACGACGATTGGCATAAATCGCGCACCGCGGATTTGTCAGCGGTGCGCACGCCGCTCTTGACCTGCGCCAACTGGGGCGGGCAGGGCATCCATCCGCGCGGCAACTTCAACGGCTTTACCGAAACGCCCGCCGACACGCCCAAGTGGCTGGAAGTGCATGGCGATTCGCACTGGTCGGTGTTTTCGAACGCCTATGGCCTTGATCTGCAAAAGCGCTTTTTCGATTGTTACTTGAAAGGCGACGGTAAAGGCTGGGAGAAACAACCGCGCGTGCAACTCAACGTGCGTCACCCCGGCGAGAAATTCGTGCTGCGGCATGAAAACGAATGGCCGCTGGCGCGCACGCAGTGGACGCGGTTTTATCTCGACGCGGCGAAGCTATCACTGAGCACAAAAAACGGCGCGCACGAAACGCATGTCACCTACGACGCGCTCGGCAAAGGCGTGACTTTCTCCACGCCGCCGCTGGAAAAAGACACCGAGATCACCGGCCCGATGATGGCGAAAGTTTTTTTGTCATCAACCACCGCGGACGCGGATTTGTTTTTGATCGTGCGCGTGTTCGATCCGCAGGGCAAGGAACTCACCTTCATGGGGTCCACCGACCCTAACACCCCCATCGCCAACGGCTGGCTGCGCGCGTCACACCGCGCGCTCGACCCGCTAAAGAGCAAACCCTATCGGCCGTATCATCCGCATGATCGAGCCCAGCCACTCACCCCTGGTGAAATCTACGCGTGCGACGTCGAAATTGTCACCAGTTGCATCGTCGTGCCCAAAGGCTGGCGCGTGGCGCTAAGCGTGAAAGGCTGCGACTACGAATACGAAGGCGAACTTGACGAGTTCGGCAAAAAATTCCACTACGGCACGCGCGGCACCGGCGGCATGACGCACAATGATCCGGATAGCCGGCCGGCGGCTGTGTTCGGCGGCAGCGTCACGCTGCATGCGGGCGGTGGGCGCGAGGCTTATTTGTTGCTGCCGATTATTCCGGCGAAGGGTGGGGTGTAGACCTGAAATCACCGCTTGCTGGATAAGATATACTTGACATGCGTAACGTTACGCATTACGGTAAACAATGATCCGGTCGATCAAGCATAAAGGGCTTCGTCGTCTGTTTGAAGATGACGACATGCGCGGCGTGATTGCCGACCACGCGGAAAAGTTACGCGATATTCTCGCGCGGCTGAACGCCGTGAGCACGGTTGCAGATATGGATTTTCCCGGCTTGCGGTTGCATTCCCTCAAAGGGGTGTTGAAAGGTTTTTGGGCGGTGACGGTGCGCGCTAACTGGCGGGTGATTTTCCGCTTTGCCGACGGTGATGCGATCGACGTTGATTATGTTGATTACCATTGATGGAGGTTTAAACACCATGCAGATGAAAAATCCCCCCCATCCGGGCGGTTTTGTTCTGCGTCAGTGCATCGAGCCGCTCGGCTTGAGCATCACTGACGCTGCGGCCGCCCTTGGCGTGACGCGTCCGACACTATCCGAATTAGTGAATGGCAAACGCGGCATTTCTCCGGAAATGGCGGTGCGGTTGTCCAAGGTGTTCGGTGGCAGCGCGGAAAGCTGGCTGGTGCAGCAGGCGCAATATGATCTTGCGCACGTCAAGGCTGACCGGCTAAAACTGAAACGATTGGAAGCGGCTTAGCCGCCTCTCAAAAGACATGCCTCGCATGCACAATCCTGCACACCCCGGTGAAGTGCTGCGGGAATATCTGCCGAAAACCCTGGGTGTAACCGAGTCGGCCAAACGGCTGGGCGTAACCCGTCAGGCACTCTCTGCCGTGCTTAACGGCCGTGCCGGCGTAAGCGCGGAAATGGCATTGCGGCTCGAAGCCGCGCTAGGCACGAGCGCCGAGATGTGGGTGGGAATTCAGGCAGGCTATGACTTGTGGCTTGCAAGGCAGCAACGTCAACCGAAGGTGATGCGGATTGCGGCGTAACGGCGCGAAAAAATGTTCGCGCTTTCGCACATCGTCAATACGAAGGTGAACTCAGCGAGTTCGGCAAGAAATTCCACTATGGCACGCGCAGCACCGGCGGCATGACCCACAACGATCCCGACAACCGTCCGGCGGATGTTTTTGGTGGCAACGTCACGCTGCACGTGGGGGGCGGGCGCGAGGCTTATTTGTTACTACCGGTTATTCCGGCGAAGAGTCAGCAATTCTCAATTTAAAACTTGGGGGCTTAAAACTCGGGACTCACTGAGGCACAGTCCGGGTCATTGTTCAGCGTAACGCGCTGATCGCTTGGCGGACTTGCCGGGGGCTGGCTTTTTCCGCCGGTCTCTGCTTGTGAATTTGCGGG
>CAMBCF010000143.1 GCA_945864585.1 Bordetella parapertussis
AAGGCCGGCAAGCTTACGTCCACCGCCTCCGAATCGGAAGAGCCACCTTCCCCATCAACCTCATTACCTCACCGCTTCACCCCACTTCGCGGTGATACACACCGGAATAAAAGTGCCGGTGAAACGTAAAATAAACAGCAAGACAACAGGCGTCACATGAGGAAATACTTCTGGCAGCGCTGGCATAATCCGAAAGGACGAACCAAAGCGCTGCGCCGACTGGGGGTACGGGGGCGTGGTGTTGGGGTGGCTTGGAGCAGCCGCGGGGCGTGGCCGATGGCCTGCCATGTGGTGGTTAACCAAGCACTCAAGACCGCGCGCCTTATCCGTGCGGGCTTTGGCATTCCATGGGAACTCGCGAGCAAGCCGTGAGGCTGCGCTTGCTGGACTCAACCGCCGTATGCGGAAAACCGCACGTACGGTGGTGTGGGAGGGCTGACGGGCGTAATCCCGTCAGATCGACCCGATCATACTGTCAGCAAGGGCGCCTTGAATTATGGACGAAAAATGACGTGACTGACCTTAAAAAATTGCGTATCGCGGTGCTGGGCGCCGGTGCGGTGGGTGGATATATCGGCGGCTACCTGACGCATGCGGGTTATCGAGTAACGCTGGTGGATGGCTGGCCTGAACACGTGGAACACATCAACGCTCATGGCATCCGCCTCAGCGACCCGCTGGGATCGCTGGTCATTCCAGCCGAGGCGCTGCACCTGCATCAGGTGCAGGCGTTTATCCGCGATCCCATCGATATTGCGCTGGTGTGCACCAAATCGTACGACACCGCCTGGAATACCAGAATGATCAAGCCGTATTTGCGCGCCAGCGGTTTCGTGGTGTCGGTGCAAAACAGCATCAACGAGGACGAAATTTCCGCCATCGTTGGCGCTGACAGAACGATGGGTTGCATCGCCAGCACCATCAGCGTGAGCGCCACCGGACCAGGCGTGATCGAGCGCGCGCGCACACCGGGCGGCGACGCGTATGCAGTTTTTCGCGTGGGTGAAATGCACGGGCGTGTCACGCCACGCGCGCTTGCAATTGCGGAAATACTTTCCGCGGTCGATAGTGCCAAGGTAACCACCAACCTGTGGGGTGAGCGCTGGGCGAAGCTGGTCACCAACGCGATGCATCATGGTATTCTCGGCGCCACCGGCATCCACGACCATCAGCTTATGCAAGGCGACCAAACACGTGTGCTGGCCATCCGCTGCGCAGGCGAGGCCATACGTGTGGCGCAGGCGCTGGGACACGACCTCGAAGCGATACTGCGCATGCCGGCAAGCCTGTGGTGTGCCGCGGCGGACGGTGATGCGGATGCGTTGCGTCAGATCGAGGCGGGGTGGGGCAAGTGGATGGAGCGTTCGCATGAACCGCATTACGGCTCCGTCGGGCACGATCTGGTCAAAGGGCGGCGTACCGAGATCGATTACACCTGCGGGTATGTCGCCGCGATGGGCGAACGGGCAGGGCAGCCAGCGCCCACGCATGCGGCGCTGGCAGCCATGGTAAAACGGGTTGAACGCGGTGAACTCAAGCGCGGCATGCACAATCTCGAGAGTTTTCTGAAGGCGAACACATGGAAAAGCAAAGTCACAAACACATCGTCTTCATAGGCGCCGGCGCGGTCGGCGGTTACGTGGGCGCGCACCTGGCGCGCGCCGGCGAGGACATCGTACTGGTTGACCCGTGGCCGGAGCATGTGAACGCGATCAACCGCGATGGCATGCATCTGGGCGGCTCGCAGGGCGAGCATGTGGTGCGGGTCAAAGCGCTGCACATCAATGAAGTGCAGAGTTTTGTGCGCAAACCGGTCGACATCGCCATCATCTGCACCAAGTCCTACGACACCGAATGGGCGGCGCTGATGATCAAGCAGTATTTGTCGCCGCAGGGATTTATCGTATCCATGCAGAACAGTATCAACGAAGAGCGCATCGCCGGCGTTGCGGGTTGGGGAAAGACGGTGGGCTGCATCGTCAGCACCATCAGTGTCAACTGCTACAAGCCTGCACATATCAGCCGCTATCAAATGCCCGGCGGCGATAAACACACGGTGTTCCGGGTGGGAGAAGTGCACGGTAGGGTGACGGCCCGCGCGTCCGAACTCGCGGCCATTCTGGGGGCCGTAGACAGCGCCAATGTCACCACCAATTTATGGGGTGAACGCTGGACCAAGCTCACCGCCAACACCATCACCCACGGCATGCTCGGCGCCACCGGGCTCGACAACCGTATCGTATACGTCGAACGCGGCGCCGCGCATCGCCTGGGCATAAAACTGGCGGCCGAGGCCATCGCCGTCGGGCGCGCCCAGGGCTATGCGCTCGGAACCATACTCGGCATTGCGCCCGACGACTGGGTGGGTGCAGCGCGTGGTGATGCGGCAGCCCTCAAGTCGGTGCAGGACGGTCTGAGCGCATGGATGCTGAGGCTGCTCGAGCCTTCCCAATCTTCGGTCGGGCGCGATGTGGCCAGGGGGCGGCGTTCAGAGATCTATTTTACCAATGGCCTGGTGGCGCAGAAGGGCGCGGAGGTTGGGGTGCCGGCGCCCACGCATGCGGCGCTGACGGCGCTGGTCGGTCGTATCGACAGAGGGGAATTGAAGCAGGACCCGAAACATATCGATGCGCTGCTGTAGCAGGCAGCAATTAAAATCGTTTTATTTCCATGCACTCCGTCCACGAAAGGAGCACGCTTTGTCCGAACTAAGCTATCCGACCCTCGGTGAAAACGCTGCAAATACCGCCGGCGCGCGCTGCTACCGCCGCGTCATCGATGCCCATATGCACTGGTATCCGCAAGCGTTTGTCGACCTGATGATCAGGAAAGGGCCGGCCAACGGCGCGGTAATGGGCGAGGACTCGAACGGCAATCCCGTGGTGGTGTCGGTACCCGACTGCACGCAGCGCTCGGTGATGCGCAAGACCATGACCAATCTCGATGAGATCATTCTCGACATGGAAAAACGCAAGTGCGATACCTACGCGCTGTCGATGACCAACCCGTTGATGTACTGGGCGCCGGCGGGCTTCGGACTTGAACTGGCCGCGGCTCACAACGATGCCTGCGTTGACGCCCACCGCAAGTATCCGGATCGATTTTACGGCTGCATTATCCTGCCGATGCAGGATGTGAAGCTCGCCGCGCAGGAACTGGAGCGCATGGGCAAATTTCCCTGCATGCGCGCGGTGTTCATTGCCGAGCACATCCTCGGCAAGAACCTACACGAAAAAGAATTCTGGCCGATTTACGAAAGGGCCGAAGCGCTTGGTTTGCCGCTGTTTCTGACCAACCTGTATCCCTCTGGCCCGGAGCGCATGAAGGATTATTTCATGATCAACACGCTGGGCAATCCGCAGGAAGCCGGTTACGCCGCCACCAGCCTGATGTGTGGTGGCGTGCTCGACGCGTTTCCCAAGCTCGACGTCTTTCTGCCGCACGCAGGAGGCACTTTCCCCTGGCTTATCGGACGGATGGAACTGGGGTTCAAGGTCAGCCCCACGCTCAAGCACATGAAGAAACCCGCGGAAGAATACCTGCGGCGCTTTTATTACGACCTGATCACGCATCATCCGCAGATCATGCGCAACCTCATCGATCTGGTGGGTGTTGACCGCATTGTCACCGGTACCGACTTTCCGCAGGCCATGTCGGTCAAGCAGCCGGTTGATTTTGTCGAATCCATTCCCGGCCTGACGCATCGCCAGCGCGAAATGATATTGTGCGACAACCCGGCCAAACTTTTAGGGATCGCCACGTCCCTGGGCAATTAAGGGCGCACGAGATTCATCAGGGGTAAGTGAGAGCTGCGAAATCCAGCGGCGCACTGCCATCAGTTTTCTGCGCTCTGGAGTTTTCAGTGAAAATCGGGTATCATCGCTCGAAATTCGTAACTGTATGATTTTTATATATTTTATGTCCGGCGTGTGATGCCGGAGGTCGCGGGTTCGAGTCGTGTCCACTCCGCCAATACTGTTAAAAGGGCGAACCGCGGTTCGCCCTTTTTGTTGAGAGCGATGCATCATGTTTGATTGGCTGCAGAATAATAAGCGCTTTGCCCAGGTCATTCTGGCGTTGATCACCCTGCCGTTTGCGTTTTTCGGCTTAGATTCCTATTTCCGTAGTTCAGATGCCAGTACGCCGGTGGCTTCGGTGGACGGACAAAAGATCAGCCAGCAGGAATTCAACATTGCCCTGCGCGAACGCCAGGAGATGTTGCAAAACATGAGCGGCGGAAAGATGGACCCCGCGCTGTTGGATAATCCGGAAATGCGTTTTAGCGTGGCCGAAGGACTGGTGCACCAGCGGTTGTTGCTGCAGTACGCGGAACGTTCGCAGCTGGTCGCCACCGATCAGCAATTGCAGGCGCTTTTGGGGCAGGCGCCGGCGTTTCAGGCAGACGGCAGGTTTTCGAATGAAATGTACGAGCAGTTCCTCAGGGTGCGCAGCAAAACCGCGGTCGAATTCGAGAGCAGTCTGCGGCGCGACCTGGTGCTGCAGCAGGTAAACGATGCCTATGGCGATTCGAATTTTCTGCCGCGCAGTGTGGTGCAGCGTTTGTCGCGCCTGATGGAAACCCAGCGTGAAGTCAGCATGACCACCTTGCTACCGGGCAGTTTTGAAGCCAAAGTCAGCGTCGACGGCGATGCCGCAAAAAAATATTACGACAGCCGGCAGGACGAATTTCGCACACCGGAACAGGTGCGCGTCGAATACGTGGTGCTGTCCATCGATGCGCTGCTGCCATCCACAACGGTGGATCCGGAAGATGTAAAAAAAGTCTTTGACGAGCAAGCCAAGCGCAGCAGCGGGCAAGAAGTGCGTCAGGCCAGTCACATCCTGATCACGCTGGAGGCCAAAGCAGCGGCTGAAGAAAAACAAAAAGCCAGGGCGCGCGCCGAGGAACTGCTGGCGCAGGTAAAAGCCAAACCGGCGGCGTTTGCGCAAATCGCCAAGGCCAACTCGCAGGACCCCGGCTCGGCAGTCAACGGCGGCGATGTGGGTTCATTCAAGCGCACCGATATGGTGAAGCCGTTTTCCGATGCGGCATTCGGCATGCAAGTGGGTGATATTTCCGGCGTGGTGGAATCCGAATTCGGTTTGCACATCATCAAGCTCACCGGCATTACGGCCACCAAACCGCCTGCGTTCGAGGCCATGAAAGGGGCCATCGAAACCGACCTCAAACGCCAGCGTGCCGGCAAGGAATTCGCGGCGATGGCGGAGCAGTTCAACAATATGGTGTTTGAGCAGTCGGAGAGTCTGAAAGCGGCGGCGGCGTTCACCAAATCCAGCGGGTTGCAAAGCGGCTGGATGGGGCGTAATGGCCCGGCGAGCGATATGCGCCTGAACAATCCCAAATTGTTGCAGGCCATTTTTTCGGATGAAGTGTTGAAGAACAAGCGTAACAGCGAAGTGGTTGAAGTCGCGCCCGGCACGCTGGTGGCCGCACGCCTGCTGGAGCATAAGCCCGCCGTGGTGCGCCCGTTTGATGAGGTGCGGGCTGCAATCGTCGCCCAGTTGTTGCGCAGCCGCGCCAGCCAACTGGCGGCGCAGGAAGGGCGTGCCGCGCTCGCCAGTCTGCGTAAAGGTGAACCCGCCACGCTGACCTGGAGTGCGCCGCAACTGGTTAATTTTTCAAGCCAGATAAAAGATTTGCATGACGATGTGCGCCAGCTTATTTTACGCACCGATGTGTCAAAGTTGCCTGCCTATGCCGGTGCGGAAACCGCCGCGGGTTACACCTTAATTCGGATTACGCGCACCATTGACCCGGAAAAGCTGGACGTGGAAAAAGAAAAGAGTCTCGCCGCCGCGATGCAGCAGGCGCAAGGTCAGGAGCAGAACGCCGCATTACTGGCCAGTCTGAAGCAGAAGGCCGACATCAAAATTCGCAAGGAACAGTTGAGCGAGAAGAAGGAAAGGTAACTAACGCCTCTGCGTTCAGGGGGTCGCGCCCCCCAACCCACCCACCACCGTATTGAACCCGGCATCCACATAAGTAATCTCGCCGGTAATCCCGCCCGCCAGTTCCGACAGCAAAAACGCCGCGGCGTTGCCGACATCATCAATCGTCACATTGCGCCGCAGCGGCGCATTTTCCTCGACAAATTTCAGTATTTTCCCGAAGCCGCCTATGCCTGCCGCGGCCAGGGTTTTTATCGGCCCGGCAGAGATGCCGTTCACCCGGATGCCTTTGGGGCCGAGAGCCTGCGCGAGATAACGCACATTGGCTTCGAGGCTGGCCTTGGCCAGCCCCATCACGTTGTAATTGGGCACTGCGCGCTGCGCACCCAGATAAGTTAACGTCAGCACCGCTGACTTACGATTTTCCAGCAACGGCAGCGCGGCTTTGGTGAGTGCTGCAAGGCTGTAGGAACTTACGTCGTGCGCCGTGCGAAACGCTTCGCGCGACAGGCCTTCGAGCAAATCGCCTTTCAACGACTCGCGCGGCGCAAAGGCGATGGAATGCACCAGTCCGTCCAATCCATCCCACTGCCTGCGCAAATCATCGAACAATCTGGCGATTTGCGCGTCATCGGCGACATCACAGGGCAGCACAGGCGCCGTGCCAAAGTCTTTTGCGAGGTCAAGCACGCGATTCTTGATGTCTTCGCTTTGATAAGTGAAGGCAAGCTGCGCACCTTCGCGATGCGCCGCGCGCGCGATGCCGTAGGCTATGGAACGGTTCGACAGCAGACCGGTAATCAGAATTTTTTTGTCTTGCAGCAGCGCCATGAGCGTTCCTTTGGTTTGCCGTGAATTATAGCAAGAGGCCGGCAGCAGACGCGGAGCTGACACGCGCGAGGCGTTTCAGATACACTGGCGCGCGATGACAAGTGCCAGAGTTTTCATTGCTGTGCTGTTGGCTGCAGGCTTGCTGGGTTGCGGTGAACGTGCTGCGCCTCCCGCCACAGCCGGCAGCGGCAAGCCGGAGAAAGTGCTGCGCTTTACTTTTCAGGTGGCGGAAACCGGCTTTGATCCGGTCAAAGTGTCGGACTACTACTCGGGCGTAGTTATCGCGTCGATTTTTGATCCGCTGCTGACCTACGACTACCTGGCGCGTCCCGCGAAGCTGGTGCCAAACGTCGCGGTAGCGCTGCCGCAGATTACGGACGGCGGCAAGACCTATACGCTCAGGTTAAAACCCGGTATCCGTTTCAGCAACGACCCCGCGTTTAAAGGCCAGCCCCGCGAACTGACCGCGGCGGATTACGCGTATACCATCAAGCGTTTTCTCGATCCTCAAAACCGCTCGCCCTACGCGTTTTTGTTTGAAGGGAAGATCGTGGGCCTGGATAAATTGGCCGCTGATGCCAAAAAATCCGGACGTTTTGACTACGATGCCCCGGTCGCCGGTCTGCAAACGCCCGACCGCAACACGCTGCGCATACGCCTGAATGAAACGGATTTTAATTTCTCGCATGTGCTGGCGTTTCCAATGGTGGGCGCGGTAGCGCGCGAAGCTATCGCGGCGTACAGCGACGACACCAACGCGCATCCCGTCGGCAGCGGGCCTTATGTGTTAAAGCGTTATGTGCGCTCGTCAAAGATGGTGCTGGAAAGGAATCCCGATTTTCGCGAGCTGCTCTGGAGTGCCGAACCCACTAACGATCCTGCGGATCAACGCATCGTCGCACGCATGCAGGGCAGGAAGTTGCCGCTGATCGAGCGTGTGGAAATCAGCGTGATGGACGAGGCGCAAAGCCGCTGGCTGGCGTTTCGGCGGCGCGAAACCGATATCGAGTATCAGTTGGAGGAACTCGCGCCCAAGTTCATGACTGCGGATGGCCAACTGAAACCGGAGTTCACGCAGCAGGGCATCCGCATGGATCGCAGCGTCGATCCGGAAATCATTTATCTATTCTTTAACACGCAGGAACACATCGGCGACCAGCCCAATCCGCTGGGTGGTTTTAGCAATGAAAAAATCGCGCTGCGGCGCGCGATAGCGATGTCGTATAACGTCGATGAACAAATCAAGGTCATCCGCAAAGGGCAGGCGATACGCGCGCAGTATCCGATACCGCCGGGTGTCGCGGGACACGAGCCTGCTTACCGCAACAGCATCCCGTACGATGTGCGCCTTGCCAACGCGCTGCTTGACAAGTTTGGCTATCAGCGCGGCGCCGACGGCTACCGCGCGCTACCAGATGGTAACTTATTGATTTTAAAGTATTATTCTCAACCTTCGGAACGTGACCGGCAATTCGACGAGTTGATGAAACGTTCACTCGACAAGATCGGCGTGCGTGTTGAAATCCAAAAAGAGCGCTTTGCCGAACTGAACAAACTAGCCGATCAGTGCCGGCTGACGATGCGTCACTCGGCGTGGATTGCGGACTATCCTGACGGCGATAATTTTATGCAATTGCTGTATGGCCCGAATTCCGGGCAGACCAACTCCGCGTGTTACCGCTCGCCGGCGTTTGACAAGCGCTATGAAAAATCGCGGCGCTTGCCGCATGGCCCCGAGCGCAATCAGCTCTACCGCGAGATGACGCGGCAAATGGAAGCCGATACTGCGTGGCTGCTGACCGACAGCCGCTACCGCAACGTGTTGCTGCAACCGTACGTGGTGGGCTTTAAAAAGCATCCGGTATACGCGCACGAATTTTTGTATATGGATTTGGACGCGAGAGACCCTCGTCCGTGACCGCCTACATCCTGCGCCGCTTGCTGCAGTTCGTGCCGACGCTGCTGGGCGTGGTGTTGCTGGTGTTTATCCTGTTCAACTGGATCGGCGGCGATCCCGCCTACATGCTGGCGGGCAAGATGTCCAACCCGGAGCAGATCGCGAACATCCGCAAACAGTTGGGCATCGATCAGCCGTATTACGTGCAATTGTGGATCTTCATCACCCAGATCGTCAGCGGTGATTTTGGCGTGAGCTGGGCCACCAACGAAAAAGTTTCCGCGATATTCGCCACCCGTCTGCTGCCTTCGCTGACGGTGCTGGTCCCCATGCTGATTATTAGCACGTTGCTGGCGATGGGGCTGGCGCTGCTGGTGGCCTATGTGCGCGGCTCGCTCACCGACCGCGCCATCATGATCGGCTGCACCGTCGGGCAGTCGATCAGCATCCTGGTCTATATCATCGTGTTTCAATATGTTTTTGCCTATCAACTGGGCTGGTTTCCGGTGCAGGGCTGGGGCCAGGATTTTGTCACCAACCTGCTCAAATTCAGCGCGCTGCCCATTTTGGTGGGTGTGGCGGTTTCGCTGGCGCCGGATACGCGGCTGTACCGCACATTTTTTCTGGATGAAATTCATCAGGATTATGTGCGCACCGCGCGCGCCAAAGGCATGAGCGAAACGCGCGTGATGAGCGTGCATGTGCTGCGCAATGCGGCGATACCGATAGTCACCAACGTGATGATTCAACTGCCGGCGTTGCTGGCGGGTGCTTTTCTGATCGAGCGCTTTTTTTCGATACCCGGCATTGGCCGCGAAGTGTTGCTGGCGGTGGAGCGCAGCGATTTCCCTTTGATCAAGGCGGTAACAGTTTACGTGGCGATGGCGACGCTGGTGATTAACCTGGTGACGGACATTTTGTATAAAGCCATCGATCCCCGGGTGCAACTCAAATGAGCGCGACCTTGGCGCGGCAAGATTCGCCGGGCCTGTGGGCGCTGGCGTGGCGGCGCTTGCGCCGTGATCGCGTGGGCATGGTGTCGCTGGTGATCGTGGGCGCGTATCTTGTGGTAGTGATTGCGGCGGTCACGGGATTGATCGCGGCGGATTGGTCACGAGAAGCAGGGGAGAACTATGCGCCACCCGGATTCGCCGGGGCCGATGCACCCGCGCCCGCGGTCGCCGCGGTGCAGGCACCCGCAACGGCATGGGCGACGGAGCCGGGCATTGTCGATCCGCTCGCCGATGTGTTGAGCGAACTGCGCAAAGGGCTGGCTGCTGCGCCCGCCGAAGCTGCCCGGGCCGGCACGCTGCCACTGGGCGGCGACAAATGGGGCCGCGACGTGCTTAAAAAAGCCGTCAAAGGCACCGAGACGTCGCTGGTGGTGGGGCTGGTTGCTGCACTGCTAGCGGTTTTTATCGCAACCGTCATGGGGGCGTATGCGGGCTATTACGGCGGCCGCATCGACGATTTTTTGAATTGGGTATACAGCGTGTTTACCGCCATACCGTATCTGCTGCTGGTGCTGGCGATAGCGGCGGTGCTGAATCAGAAAGGCACGTTGACGGTGATTCTGATTCTGGGCCTGACCGGATGGACCGGCATCTTCCGGCTGGTGCGCGCCGAATACATCAAGCATCGCACGCGCGAATACGTGCTGGCGGCGGACGCTATAGGCACCTCGAATGCCCGGCGCATGTTCACGCATATATTCCCCAACGTGAGCCACGTGGTGCTGGTGCAGTTGTCGCTGCACGTGGTGCTGTTCATCAAGATGGAAGTGATTTTAAGTTTTCTGGGTTTCGGCGTGGGCGTGGATACAGTGTCGTGGGGCAGCATGCTCAACGAATCACAATCGGAATTGATCCTGGGTAAATGGTGGCAGCTTGCGGCAGCCACCACCGCGATGGCGGTGCTGGTTACAGCGTTCAGTTTATTTACCGATGCGCTGCGCGATGCTTTGGATCCGAGGCTGAAGTGACCGA
>CAMBCF010000144.1 GCA_945864585.1 Bordetella parapertussis
TTCATTGCCGTCAGATGCGCAGAATCGGGGCTATCCGTCACCAGCCGCGTTCCATGCAGGCTTGCGGATGCGCGAAATAGATGCGGAAAACTTCCCGCCACGCGGAACACATGCCGCCCGCCCATGCAATATCCGATTGAGCCGACGGCACCGGGGCGCACGGGTTCACCCGCATCCATAAATTTCAGCAATGCACCGGTGTCGTCCACCACCATCGCATCCGAAAGTTTCAACATCGGCGCACGCACTTTCTCCTTGCGCGCCAGATCAAGTTTTTCCATGGAAATCATGCGGTTATTATCATCGCGGAATTCATGCCGCACGCGCCCAAAACGGTAATAGAAATCCGGCACCATGCAGTAATAACCCGTCGTCGCAATGCGCCGCGCGACATCAAACAACTCCTCACGCAGCCCCCACACATCCATATAAAGCACCACCGCCGGAAACGGCCCAATGCCTGCGGGGTGCGTTATGAAGGTCTCGATACTGCCGTCGGATGTTGAGACCTTAACCGCGCGTTCGATCATTTGTGTGCTCCCAATGCGGCCGCCAAGCCGGCCATAACTTCCTGCAAATCGCCAAACGCGTTCATGCGCGGCTGGGCTGCAATGCGTTGCGTGATAATAACATTCGTGAACTTGAGCAGCGGATCGTCGGCACGCCCCGGCTCCTCGTAAAAAGTATCCAGTCCCAGTCCGCCTAGATGGCCGCTCTCCAGCGCATCGTGCAGCGCCTGTCGCTCGACGATATCAGCACGTGACACATTGATTAGAAACGCGCCGCGCTTCATCTGCGCCAGACGCGTTTTATCGATGAGGTGGCGCGATTCCGTTGTCAACGGCAGCGTGGGACATACCCAGTCGCTGTCCGCCAGCAGCGCATCGAGCGGCCGGTACGCCGCGTGCCACTCGCGTTCATCTGCCTCCGGCAACCGGCTACGCTGGAAATACAGTATTTTCATGCCGAAAGCGTGTGCGCGCGTAGCCAGCTCACGCCCTATCTCACCCAGCCCGATAATGCCGATGGTCGATCCGCTTAAATTGCGCATACCGCCGATACGCAGCCAGTTTGAGTTGGAGGTGTAGCGGCGGTCAAAGTGCCTGGGCGTAAAACCCGCACCGTTCAGCTGATCCAGGCTCAGCAGATTCGGCGTTTCATGCAGCCGCTTCGCCAGCATGATCATCAGGCCAAACACATACTCGGCACAGCCGGTGTTGGCGCGGCGCCGCACTGTCAGCAGCTTGATCTTGCGCCTGGCGCAGGCAGACGCATCAATATTGCGCAGCACCGTGCCGTACTTTTGCACAACCTTCAATTTATCTGCACAAGCCAGCTCCGTTTCGCCAATCGTCAGCGACTCGGTCACCACAGCATGCGCCCCGGGCAGCGCAGCACGTAACTCGTCCTGCATTGAAACCAGCCGCACTTCAGCGGGGTACAAGCCCGGCGCACCGGCCCGTGCCTGCGCCAACCAGCCTTGATAGTCGGGAATGTCATGCGCGACAAAGTCCGCTATCGCTGCGGTGCGTTGTGAATCAACCTTCGCATCCAGAAACGCCTGCAACAGTCGTGGAAACGGGTCGTTTTCGACGACAATGACCGGATGATTAATTTTATTCGACATGGCGTTACTTTAACCCGTTCAGAAAGGTGCGCATCTCGTTGACACTTCTCAAAACCATGGCGCAGCAATACGGTTTCACTTTCTCGCCACGGATCGGTGTAGTCCGAAAAGCGAGCATACTAGATGCCCACACGCAAGAGGAGGTATTCATTTGAAACCGGGAAAAGAACTCAAAGCAAACGTGCCGCCTGAAACAAGGGCGCGCAGATCGGCCGCAAGTTGCCGTTGAACATTAAACAAATCAATGTCGTGCTCGCCGCGCTTGCGCTTTGCATGAGCGCCGCGGATGTGCGCGCACAAACATCCGCAGCCTATCCGCAGCGGCCAATACGCATGGTCGTTCCTTTTGCGACCGGCGGCAACGCAGACATCATGGCGCGAATGGTCGGGCAAAAGCTGTCCGAGCGCCTGGGCCAGCAGGTCATTGTGGACAACCGCGGCGGCGCCAACAGCATCATCGGCACTGCAATTGCCGCGAAGGCGCCGGCGGACGGCTACACGCTGGTGTTTATTTCCAATCTGTTCGCGACCAACGTGGTGTTCGCGGGCAAACTGCCGTATGACTCGATCAAGGATTTCGCGCCGCTGTCGCTGACCGGATCCACCCCGTTGCTGCTGGTGGTCAACAACGGCTTGCCGGTGAAATCGGTGAAAGAACTGATTGCGCTTGCCAAATCCAGGCCAGGTGCGCTCAACTATGGATCGTCCGGCAATGGCGCGACGGCCAACCTCGCCGGCGAGTTGTTCAATTACATGGCCGGTGTCAACATTGTGCACGTGCCGTACAAGGGCACGGCGCAGGCGACTACCGATTTGATCGGCGGCCAGATGCAGGTCGGGTATCCGAGCATTTCCTCGGTGCTGCCGCATGTGAGAGCCGGCAAGCTGCGCGCGCTGGGGATGACCGGTGCGCAGCGCTCGGCACTCGCGCCCGATGTGCCGACCGTGGCGGAGTCGGGCGTGCGGGGATACGAGGCAAGCATCTGGACCGGCGTGGCGGCGCCGGCCGGCATGCCCAGGCCGATCGTCGAGCGCCTGAACCGGGAAATCATCGCCCTCGTCAGGACGCCGGAGACGCTGGAGCGTTTAGCCGTACTCGGTTCAGATCCGCTTACCAGCACACCGGGCGAGTTCGCAGCGCTCATCAAAGCGGACATCGCAAGATGGGTGAAGCTGGCGCAAGCTTCGGGATTGCGTTTCGACCTTGCGCGCTAGGCAACGTCGAAGTGTGCGCGCAAGCGCCTGCGCGCTATCCCCAACGGTCGGTGCGTCTGCTCGTACCGTATTCGCCCGAAGGCAACGCAGACATCATTGCGCGCCTGCTAGTGTAGTGTTGCAGACTATGATTTCGCGCGTCTCGAAGCCGCAGGTTTCGCCCCGCTGCCACCGATTGCCCTGCAGCGGCAGGTCGGCACAGAAGAAGGTGAGGCCACCGCGCGCTTTACCGTGGTGCGTGTCGCTGCCAGCACCATGGCCGAGGGTCGCATCCAGTATTGCCAGCATCACACACCCGAAGTGGTGTGGCAAACACGCTGGCTAAAGCATGCCAATCACGCCGTGGGGCTGGCAAGCGTTTTGATTTGCGTGGCAGACCCCGCCGAAGCCGCACAGCGCTATGCGCGCTTCTCCGGCCTACCCGTTCAACAAGTAGGCCACGCGTGGCGGCTCGACAGTGATCGCGGCTATCTGTTGTTCATGCAAGCTTCATCCTTGCAACAATGGTTGGGGGTGACTGCGCCCACACTGCCGTGGATTGCCGGCTACGTTATCGACAGCGACGACATGCTGGCCACGCGTGCCCTGGTGAATGGTCAAGCTTTGGGCGACCGCGTGTGCGTGCAATTGCCGGATGCCTTGGGCGGCCTCATGATATTTCAGGCAGTGGGCAGCGAGACGTTCTATCCCGGCTGATCAGTGAGCGCGTGCAACTGCTCTTGGAGCGCGCCATCCTCTCGCTGCAATTCCGACAGCTTGCTAGTAAACCGTCTGAATTGGTCTTCGCTGAGTTTTCCGTATTCCTTTTCCATGGCTTTGAGCCAATCAAGCGGACATAGACAATATCAGGGTATACCTCGACATCAACTAGCTCGCCGCGTAAGCTCATAAGCGATCCTGGGCAGCTTTTTACGGCGCTGTCTGCCTATTTTGCCTGACACGTTACACATCCGCTCAATTTGTGGCACTCTGTGTCCGTAGGCTCCCGCGTTAAACAGGGCAAAAGGGCAAATGCAGCAGGACAGGAATCAGCAGCGAACAAACTTCGAGAGCCATCTTTATGAAACTAATGATCGTCTTATTGTCTATTGCGCTAACCGGATGTGGGACGCTGGGAGAGGCATTCAACGATGTAATGTATGACCTTGGTGGTTACGGAAATCGGGCGCCAACCCTTTCCGGGACGCCAACTCGGAACTCCAATTGTGATGACAGCAGATGCAGAACTCTCGATTCTGTAGCAGCTAGGGGATATGAACTTGCGCGTCAACAAAAAATAACATGGGTCCGGCTTGTTGATGCGTTTTACCAAAAGCGGACCGAACTATACCCAAATAGCGATGATCGTTTCGGTGCGAGGGAGATGATCTTGTATCAGAAAGCGCTAGCTGAACAAATGGATATTGGAAAGATTTCCGAAGCACAATGGGCATACTTAATCGAAAAGAAGACTGCTGAAATTACAGCGCAAAACAATGCTTCAACTCCTCAGCAACGGACTTGTAAAACAACCAACATTGGAACTAGGTCTTATCCGGAATACAAGACAATTTGCAACTGAGTAATGTATCCATGTAACAAAACTCGTTCAGAGTTTGAAGTTACAAAGCTAAATGCAGTTCATCAACAATTCGAAACTGCCGCATTGTGATTGAGTGTCGCTACATAAAACAAAAACGGGCGACTCCCCTTCACGTATCCTTAGGTTGACTGTAGTGGGTAGGTTGGGGTGACAAAGGAACCCCAACATCATACGCGGGAACGATTCGACGAATTCGGTATAGTTAAGGGGAGCGTTGGGGTTCGCAGGCTCACCCCAACCTACGGGCTACGCCTGCTGTCGAGTAGGCAATGTTATCTGAGTGGTGCAATGCACCGCATTCCTTCTGCAGCTCTATGATGGCCCTCCTCGCGCAATCGCGCCTTCGCGGCCAAGCAGGCCTCATACCGGCAGACGGGATCGTCTTCGCAAGAGTTACCGTAAGCGCTCAGCAGAAGGAGTAACAGAAAAAGCAATACACTGGTACGCATAGGAGTCACAGAGCCCTTCCATGAAATGGAGGTTTCATCGGCCCGCTAGCGCAGAGTTAGGTTACAAGCGTTTATCGAGCGCTTCAATAATTCTTGATTCCCAATCTGCAGCAGTAATGTTTGTGGCAAGCGCACGTTTATTCACGACTTCAACACGAGTTCTGATTTTCCCGCCGACATCTTCAACGTAAATGGCAACGTTCTCGCCCCAACTAAAGGCGGAAATAGCACCTTGAGCCAAAATGGTTCCCCTCTCTTTATTATCGGACACGAGTGCCAAGCCCGAAGATCGAACGGTTTCTATAACGGCATTCCATACGACATCGTATGGCTTGTCGTATACCTTTGAAGTGCCTGTGCCCTTTGATGCCTGAGCGTCGGCGAGTGTCGCGCAGCCAGAACTGAACGCAGCTAGAAAAACGACAAGAAGTAACGCAATGGCTCGTTTCATGAAATTTCCTTTTATGCTGAAAACCTAATATTTGAATTCACCGGTCGGCGCGGCTTTTTGCGCAGGTCGGTGAATTGATGGGTTGGGTCTTCGCCCGCCATACCTATAGAGGCATAAGTTCAGGATCAGTAGTGCGCTGCGTGGTGAGGGTCGTAAACAAGAATTCTGCGATTGGGTCTGGACTATCGGCTACTGCGGCAATGATTTTGTCAGCGATCTTCGCGGAAACCTCCAGCGAGAAACGGTTTCGACGCGATGCAAGCTCAGGAAGATACTTCTCGATCTCGGGCAAAAACTTATTTATGTCAGGTACCTGACTCGCCTTGCTCCAGTCTCTGGTTTTGATCCACTCCTTGATTTCGGCTCGCGTGAAGGACAAAGCCCGGGCAATAACCGTCTCGGTTGACTCGAGATTAGACGGGACACTTCCGTTCTTTTGATCTTCGATTTCTCGGATGATCTTCTTTACTGCGGCGAAGTAAGCCTTTCTTACGAACTCCTCCGCATTGGGGGTGTGCTTGAAACTTTCCCAGTCGAATGCTGGTGCTTCCTGTGAAAGCGACTTACCGCCTGACGGGCCTCCCTTATCTTTGACTCGAAAGCTGACGACGCGACCGACCATGACGATTCCTCTATTAAGAAAATAGCCTGACCACACCCTAAACTATTAGGCCGATGCCACAGAGTTGGATGGCCAGCGTAACTTCACCAAACGGCATTCTATGCCCTGCCCGGTGAAGCGGCAATCGCGTGAAAACTCTCTCAAACCTCACTGTTGTCTAAAGAATCTCAGCTCACGAAGATCTATTCAGCGGCTAATTTTCTCCCACTCAGCGCTCGTGCGCGAGCGCAGGCCGAGCCAACCCACCGGCTCTGATTAAAACCAGTCCGGGATTACGACTCAAGCTGCCTGAAAAAGATCAACGCGCCGCGCCGGCGCGCGTGGCGGCGGCTGGGCGCACAACCCCAGATGCGTGAGAATTCGCTCGATCACCGCCGGCTCTTCGATGGCCGCGATGATCTTCATCTTGCCGCCGCACTGCTCACAGCGTTCAAGATCAAGGTCGAAAACGCGTTTGAGAAGGCGAGCCCACGTCATACGCGCCCCATGCGCATGCGCGCAATCACCCGTGTGTTCGGTTGTCGTGTGCGCAGGGGGAATCGGCACTATTGCGGCGCGCAGTTTGGCGTTAGGCGCAAGCGCTCCATGAAAGCGTATCAGATGCAGGCGCGGGCGCGGCACCAGGGCGGCGAGCCGTTGCATGAATTCCAGCGGCGACATCACGATGTGGCTCGTGCCATCGCGATAGGCGGTCTTTAACTTGAGCACCACCTGCCCTGCGGGGTTGACACTGAGCCGCTCGTTGGCGATGGCCGGGCGCGTGATGTAGCGGCACAGTTGCTCAAGGTCGCTGCGTTGCTCGGCGGCACAGCGCACCCCCGCGTGCAGACTGAAACCGTGGGCGTTGGCGCACAGTTCTTGAATATTCGGCGCCGCGCGGCGCGGCGCATCGTGCAAGCTCAGCACTTTGCGCCCCGCGCGCGGCCCGAACGCGATGCGGTAGGTGCAGGATGCGGCTTGCAGCGGCGCGAGCAGGTTTTGCGGATCGATGATCCCGAGCGCATCCGCCACAAAGGTCACGCCCTCTTCTTCGATAAGATGCCCCAGTCGGGTCAACAGCCGCAGGATGCGCGTGATGATCTTGTCGAGCAGCGCGTTAAGCTTCTCGCGCGTTAGTGCAGGCGCCGGGTAAAATACGGGCGCGCCTTCTGCGCTGGTGCAGTAGACCCCATCGAGCACCAGGCCGTGCAGGTGAATGTTAATGTTCGCGGCGGATCCGAAACGCTGGATGAGGGTGACTGCGCCGGTGGCCGCTGCGCTGCGTTTAACGCCCGCCTGCTTGATCAGATGGGTGGCGATCACCCGGTGGATGATTTGCAATACCGACGTGAGCAGTTCAGGGTGCACGGCAAACAAGCTGCGCAGCGGGATCGGGAACGACAGCACCCACTGGCGCACCGACACTTTGGGGATGACGAAATCGACCAGCCAGGCCGCAGTCTCCGCCATGCGCCGCGCCCCGCATGAGGGGCAAATGCCGCGTCGCTTGCACGAAAAGCCCACCAGCTTTTCGTGCGCACACTCGGCGCAGCGTACCCGCACAAACCCGTGCGCAAGGATGCCGCATTCGAGGAAAGCTTCGAATTCGTCTTTGACAAACTGCGGCAACCTTGCCGCGCCGCCCGCTTCGACATTTCTCCTTCATTCGGGATGGTTCGCGATCATAGTGTACCCCGCTGGCCTTGGCGCACGGGTTTGGATTGCACCGGCGAAGCTTGGCGCGAAGATGCCATACTACGGCATCGCGCAGCCTCGGGCGATTGGAGATCACGGAATGAGTGCAGGACCGCTGGTGGTGACCTATCCGATGACCGCGCACAGGCGCGCGATCGTCGCCGAGGAACTCGCCGGAGCCGGTGAGGCGATCTACCTCACGGACCTCCCGCCGGAGGCGCGCGCGGGCGCTTTGCGCGAGGCCGGTGCGGTCCTCGCCAACGATATTTCGAGGGAGCTGCGCCCCGGGGAATCGTCGCTGATCGGCAATGCGCGCCTGCTGCAGTTCAGTGCCGCGGGGGTAGACTGGGTCCCGACGCGCGACCTGCCGCCCGCACTACCGGTCGCCGGCAACAAGGGCGCCTCGGCCGAGCCGATGGCCGAGCATATCGCGGCACTGGCGCTCGCCGCTGCGAAGCGCCTCTTCATCGAGCATGACGAATTGAAACGCGGCACGTTCAACCAGGGCAGCCCCAACCGCATGCTGCGCGGCGCGGTGTGCGGCATCCTCGGCTTCGGCGCGGTCGGCGTCGCGACGGCGCGGCTGATGCGCGCCTTCGGTATGAAGATCCACGCGGTCAACCGGCGTGGCGCGAGCGAGGAACCGAACGATTGGATCGGCACCACCGAGCGCCTCGACGACCTGTTGCGCGCATCGGACGTGCTGGTGATCAGCGCGGCCCTCACCACCGCCACCGAGGGGCTGATCGGGGCGCGCGAGCTGGCGCTGATGAAGCAGGATGCGATCCTCGTCAATGTCGCGCGCGGCGAGATCGTCGACGAGGCGGCGCTTTACGCGCACCTCACGGCGCATCCCCGGTTTTGCGCCGGGATCGACGCCTGGTGGGTCGAGCCGGTGCGCCATGGCCGCTTCACGATGGGGTATCCGTTTCTCAACCTGCCCAATGTGATCGGCTCGCCGCACAATTCGGCGGGTGGCGGAGTGTGGCGCGACGTATCGCTGCGCCGCGCCGTCGCCAATTGCCGGCGCGCCCTCCTGGGCGAGACCCCGCTCAACCTGATCGGCCCCGACGAGCGGATGCTGTAGGACGCCGTTTCTCGTAGAATCCGGCGTGCCCATCATAACTCCCCGCGCAAAACAATGACCAATCTTCACGCCGCAGCCAGCACCAGCCATTTTGTCGAAGCCAATGGCGTCAAGCTCCATTACCTGGATTACGGCACGGCCGGGCGTCGGCCGATGCTGTGCGTCCACGGCGGTGCGGCACATGCACATTGGTTCGACTTCGTCGCGCCTGGTTTGACACCGGACCATCACGTGTTTGCACTGGATTTGCGCGGACACGGCGACAGCGCGTGGGCCGATCGGCACACCTACTCGTGGAAGACCTACGCCGAGGACATCAGCGCCTTCGTCGAAAAGCTCGATCTGCGTGACTTCGTGCTGATCGGCCATTCGATGGGCGGCATGGTATCGCTCGTCTATGCCGCGACCCATCCAGGACGGGTGGGCCGGCTCGTCATCGTCGACAGCGTCATGCTGATGCCTATGGAGCGCGTTACCAGGATGCGCGCCTTCGGGGAAAGGCCCTCGAAGGGCTACGCGACGCAGGAGGAGCTCGTCGCGCGCTATCGCCTGGAAGGCGGGGAAACGCAGATGGCAGCACCCGAAGTCCTCCATCGCATGGCCATGCACAGCGGAAGACAGGACGCCGACGGGCGATGGCAGCACAAGGCCGACCGCCGCGTGTATGCGAACTTCCAGCAGATCGCGGGCGTGCCGCTATGGGAAAAGGTCAAGGTGCCGGCGCTGGTGATCAGAGGGGGCGAGCGCAGCCCGCGATTCACGCCCGAGGGTCTGGCCGAGATCCGGGCCAGGGCGCCTCAGGTGCAGATGGCGGAGGTGCCGGCTTCGGATCATCACATCACGCTCGATAATCCCCAGGGATTCGTCGACGTCGTGCAGAAGTTTTTGCACACGTAATCTGCGGGCGTCTCAATCGGGTCGTTGCCGGCGTCATGAATGGCGGCTATCCTAGAGGAGCCGTCACTCGCCCATTGGCCCTGAGGTTCGGCTAGTCGATCAGACGCCTAAGCCTATCTGTGCCAACGCTGCGCGGCGCGCAGCGGCAGGTGAAGTTACACTACTGCCATGACAACATCCCTCGACCACCCAGACCTTGAGTCTGACGAAGCCCTCATCATCAATGAACCGCGCCTATGGGTGCAAAGGGGCTGGACTGCACGAGTCATTAAAAACGAAAATGACGACGGCTGGGCAGTGGAAATGATTCTGGATGGTCAACCCGAACCCGCTCTGATTGGCCCGTGGATTATGGGACGCGATAAAAAGAATCCGAAACCGCTCGATGGCAACGCATTTAATACGTTGGTCAAAACAGCCTTTGAAGTGGTGCTCCGCCACGAGCAGCACCTGCAGGCCTTACTGCACAAAACAATCACCGTAATAGTGAAAGATCAGCCTATCAGTGTTGCACTGGACATTGTGCTTCGCGAAGACGATCCGCATGCACTGCTGAGCGCTCATGACCAGGATGGCGCACAAATGGCGCAGGTGATGGTCCGGCCAGACTTCAAATTAAACGCTGCCAGCGCAGACGCGTGGATAGCAAGTGGGTACAGCAGGCCGAAGTGATAGGCCGTCACAGTCCGCCGACTGGGTATCGTAACTACCTGAAACGGAATTCCCGGATGCGGCCATAACCCGACTATCCCGGTTACATTTCAATGTCGTCGCGCCCGGTCATAAAACCCAGCCCTTTCAAGGTCATATAATCTTCTCATCCTTAAGAACGCGTGCGGTTGCGACGTGTCGTTGAGCCGCGCGGCGAGACACGAAGCCTTTTTTTACAAGAGCCTTGGGGCCGCGCGGATGTTTGCGTAGCCGATGCGGTTCGGCG
>CAMBCF010000145.1 GCA_945864585.1 Bordetella parapertussis
TTATTCATGACATTCCGTGACTCGCCTTCTCATTTAACCGGACAGCAGTGATAAATAATACACAAATAGTATGCTCTCTGTTTAGCACAGTGGCGCTCTGCAGGCGTAGCACGCCATAACGATAAATCAACATAAGTTATTGTTTTTAAAAATAATAACTAAAATATTTGCAAGGAGATATTATTCGCACCATCGCTTTGCAGTAACCCGTTACGGGTGTAATCTCGGCGGGCTATCCGAATAAGCAAGACTGCAAAAGGGAAGAGCAAAATGAGCGCCGTAGAACCGTTGCAACCGAACACGCCTGCCACATCGTCCACGCTCACCGATAGCACACGCCGACACTTTCTAACTCGCAGCGCATCCGTCGCCGGCACGCTCGCGGCGGGGGGTGTAGTCGCCAATGCCGCCGCGCAGGAAGTCCCCGCATGGATGAAAACGCCGGGCGCACCCATGCGCGCCTATGGCACGCCGTCGAAATTCGAGGCGTCGGTGCAGCGCCCGTTTGCTTCAGGTTACGCGTCCGTGTCGCCCGCCACCGGCAGTTCGCGCACACCGCATCAATCGCTGGAAGGCACCATCACGTCCAACGGCCTGCATTTCGAGCGCCATCACAATGGCGTGCCGGATATTGATCCGGCCAAACACGAATTGCTGATACACGGCCTGGTGACTCGCCCACTGGTGTTTGACCTGGCGTCATTGTCGCGCTATCCGATGATTTCCCGCACTTACTTTATCGAGTGCGCCGGCAACAGCGGTGGCAACGCCGGGGCGAAGCCGCCGCAAGGCACTGCCGGCGCGATCCACGGCCTGGCGTCGGTCAGCGAATGGACCGGCGTGCCGCTATCGCTGTTGCTCAACGAAGCCGGCATTGCTGCAGGCGCGCAATGGGTGCTCGCCGAAGGCGCCGATTCGGCGGCGATGACGCGCAGCGTGCCGTTGTCGAAAATCATGGACGATGCGATGCTGGCGCTGTATCAAAACGGCGAGCGTGTGCGCCCCGAACAGGGCTATCCGATGCGTCTGCTGTTGCCGGGCTGGGAAGGCAATATGTGCGTGAAGTGGCTGCGCCGCCTCAAGCTCACCGATGGCCCCACGCACACCAAGGATGAAACGTCGAAGTACTCGGATTTGCAAACGGACGGCAAGGCGCGCCAGTTCACTTTCGAATTGGGTGTGAAATCGATCATCACCTTTCCCTCGTTCGGGCACAAGCTCGACCGCCATGGTCTGTATGAAATCAGCGGCATTGCGTGGTCGGGCGCCGGACGTATCAGCCGTGTCGAGGTTTCCGCCGACAGCGGCGCCAGCTGGCGCGACGCCAATCTGCAGGGGCCGATTTTATCCAAGAGCTTCACACGTTTTCGCCTGCCGTGGGAATGGAGTGGAACCGCGGCGGTGTTGCAAAGCCGCGCCATCGACGAAAAAGGCAATGTGCAGCCGACGCGCAAGGCGTTTGTGTCGCAGTACGTGCTCGGCATGAACTATCACAACCATTACATTCAGACTTGGGCCATCGCCGCCGACGGGAGCATCAGCAATGTCCATGTATAAAAACCTCACGAGCAGTCTGCTTGTTGCCGTACTCGTCGCCGCCTGCGCCACGCCGGACAACACAGCCTATGTCACGCCCGCACGCGGTCCCAACCTTGGCGCCGCACCCACGTCCGCGATGCTCGCGGCGATGGATACCAGCATTCCGCCGAGTGGCGCAAGCTTGCCCGCCGGCAGCGGCAGCGTGGCGCAGGGGCAGAACGTGTACGAATCCAAATGCCAGACCTGCCATGGCCCCAAGGGCGCCGGTAAACCGGCGGATCCGCTGGTGGGCGGCATCGGCTCGCTGGCATCCGGCAAACCCATGCGCACCGTCGGCAGTTATTGGCCGTACGCCACCACGCTGTTCGATTACACGCGCCGTGCCATGCCCACCAATGCACCGCAGACACTCAGCAACGACGAGGTGTATGCGGTCAGCGCGTATGTGTTGTTTCTGAATGGCATCGTGGCGGAATCAGCGGTGATGAATGCGCAGACGCTGCCGCAGGTAAAAATGCCCAATCGTGACGGGTTTATCGATTATTCGCGGAAGTGAGCCACAGCGGCGCGTTTTTCCGCTGCAAACTCTGCGCCCTCTGTGGCAAATAGCTTTTTCTGAATCAACCAGAGACGCAGCATGAGCATCAGCGCACCACGCTTTGAATTCGATACCTCATGGCCCAAGCCTCTGCCGGCGGGCTGGATCACCGGGCAACTGCCCTGCGTTTACGTCGATCATCGCGACAATATTCTGATCGTCAATCGCGGCAACATCACTGACGAAGAACGCGAAACCTGCATTCAGGCGCCGCCGGTGATGATTTTCGATCGGGCCGGCACTATGATCGATGCGTGGGGCGACTGGAACGTGATGCCCTCTACGCCGCACAGTTGCGCGGTTGATCACGACAACCATGTGTGGATCAGCGCCAATGGCGACGGCATGGTGCAGAAATACACCTACGACGGCAAGCTCCTGCTGCAAATCGGCACCAAGGGCGTGTTCGATACCGCCGACGGCGCGAAACGCGGGCCGGGGGCGAACGCCGCGCATGACCGGCTTAACAAACCCGCGGGCATCGCTTGCGATCCGGAGAACGGCGACGTGTATTTCGCCGACGGTTACGGCAACCGGCGCATCGTGGTATTCGATAAAAACGGGAAGTTCCTGCGCCAGTGGGGCCGGCAGGCAACGCCGGAAGAAATGGAAGCGGGCGCCGGCGGCGTGTTCGCCGAAGTCGTGCACAGCGTTGATATCAGCAGGCAAGGCCTGGTGTATGTGGGCGACAGGCAAGGCGACCGCGTGCAGGTATTTGACAAACAGGGTAATTTCAAACGCAACATCTGGGTGCGCACCGGCACCCCTGCGCTGCCCGATAAGCGCGGCACCGCGTGGTGGACGGCTTTCTCGCAGGATCGGGAACAAAAGTATCTGTACGTGATGAACGGCCGCAACGAGCAGGTGCATATACTCGATCACGCGAGCGGAGAAATCGTATCCAGCTTCGGCCGGCCCGGCCATCAACTCGGCGATTTTACTCACGGTCATTGTATTGCCGTCGATACGCAGGGCGATCTCTATGTCGCGGAAACCAATTGGGGACGGCGCGTGCATCGATACCGGCTGGTTGCCTGAATTTATTTTAGGAGCAATTGGAGAGATCATGTCACTCAAATTACGCAAACTCTCTTACGCCCTCGGTGCGGAGGTCTGCGACATCGACGTATCGGCGCCGATGAGCGAGGCGTCTTTCGGCGAAATCTACCAGGCGTTTCTCGAAAACGGTATTTTGCTGTTTCGCAATCAGGACATCACGCGCGAGCAGCATATCGAGTTCAGCCGCCGCTTCGGCGAACTGGATAAACACGATTCGTTGCCGCAGGACCGTCATCCGAAATACCCGGAACTGCTGCTGGTAACCAATAAGCCGAACGCCGACGGCACGCCGTCGAACTCGCGCTACACCGGCCGCCAGTGGCACTCGGACATGTCATTCACTCCGGTCCCTGCGCTCGGCTCGCTGCTCAGGAGCTGGAGCGTGCCCGAAGTCGGCGGCGACACGCTGTTCGCCAACATGACGCTCGCCTACGACACGCTGTCCGGCGGCATGAAAAAACTCATCGCCGATCTGCATGGCATTCAACTGGCAGGCACGCGCAAAATCAATTACGCCCCCACCGGCGTGGAACGCGCCGAAGAGCAGCGCAAACTCAATCCACCGATCGCGCAACCGGTGGTGCGCGTGCATCCTGAAACGGGAAAGAAGGCCTTGTACCTCGGTGAAAAGGTCAAACGCTTTGACGGCATGAGCGAAGAAGAAAGCCAGCCGCTGATCCAGTACCTGAACGCGCACGCCACCAAAGCGGAATTTGTCTACCGTCATCAATGGCGCAACAACGACATCGTGGTGTGGGACAACCGCTGCACCCTGCATCAGGCGCTGGGTGATTTCGATGAAACCCGGCGGCGTCACATGGAACGCACGACAGTACTCGGCACGCCATCGGGTTATGCGGTGTTGGGCGGGTGACGCACGTCGATTCGCCGTTGACTTGAGATCGGGCCGGCAACTTGCGCGGGCCGGTGCTGGATGGCCTGACTTGCCAAATCAGATTCGATCTGAAAGCTTGCGCGTATGAAAACTCTGACCGTGACCGAGGTGGCCCGTAATTTCAGCGCCGTCATGGATGGCGTTGAGTCCAGGCAAGAGGAGATCGTGCTTGTGCGTAACCACAAGCCCATCGCCTGTCTCGTTCCCGAACCCCCGGCACGGAATGCTATGGAGGTTCTCGGCGATCTCTATTGCACGCGCGATGACGACACCGCCGAGGCGCTCGTCAAAGCCATCAACTTCGGCGGGCACGCGTAGGTTGGGCTGAGCTTGCGAAGCCCAACGCTTTAGCGGTCACCATACTAGCGCTGTTGCAGCTGTTGTTGGGCTTCGCAGGCTCAGCCCAATTTACCCGGAATCATGGGCAAGGCTTGCAACTATCCGCACCAAGCCCCCGGGGCGTCAGCCTACAGCGCCCGCACCTGCACTTTGCGCCACTTGATCGGACCGCCCATGGCGCCTTTGACGCCGGCGCCATACTGCAACGAGAACGGGCCTTGGGCGAATCTGTCGTCGCGCGTGTTTGCGGTCATGAAGTCGTTGAGCCAGACGGTCAGTTGCGGGCCGTCGGCGGTGATTTTCATGACGTTCCATTTGCCGCCGACCAGGTTGGTGAGAGGCACCGGCACTGCGGCGACATCGACTATGGCGCCCGAACCGTATTTCGGATCGGGGCGTATGTCCCAGATGTTCACTTCGTAGGAAGTGGCTGAGCCGATCTTGTTGGGATCCATGGCGCGGATGAAGATGCCGCTGTTGGTGTCGGTGGCTGCCCAGAACTCGGCGCGGATTTCGAAATTCTTGTAGGATGTTTTGGTGACCAGATGCCCGCCCTTGCCTTTGTCAGCGACGATGGCGCCGCCCTCCGCGCGCCAGTTGGCGTCGCCGATGCGGTTAAAGTTTTCCATGCCTTTTTCGCCGTCCAGCAGCGTGACCCACCCGCCGCTGTCCGGGTTGACTGCGCAACCGGCAATGGCAAACGCAATGACCAGCAAGCCCATGGTGATTCGAGATACTAATTTCATTTTGATCTCTCCCAGGTTGATGACGATTGTGGAAACGTCAGGCGCATGATTCTGCGCCGAACATGCGGAATATTCAAACGCCCATCAAAATCCCAAATCAACTTTCCGCGCCTCGCTGATCACGCGCGCTGCGTCCTCCGCCAGCAGAAAACCCTCGTTCACCAATTTGGCGGCGGCGGCTTCGACTTTGGCGACGTAGTTCGCGTGTGTGCCGTAGCGCTCCGCAAGCGACGGGCGCGGATCGGCGCCGCGCTCGGCGGCGGTTTTCGCGAACGGGATGGTTGATCCCTGCAGACCGCAAAGCTCGTCTTCCATGAATCCGGCGCGGCGGTGGTTCCAGCCCGTGTAAGTGGCGAGCGGCACTTCGAGTGCCACCGATCTAATGCCGCCGATATCGTTGCCGTCGGCGTCTACCTTGGGCGCAAGCGCGGGGTATGCGGTTCCGGGGATGCTGCGCGGCGGCTGCACCGAAAAGTCCTTCATCGACAGCGCGTTGTATTTGCCGTTGTAGACAACGCCGGGAATTGCCGGGAAGCCGAAATTGCCGGCGGGTGCGGGAGGCGCCAAGGTGCCGTCAGACACGCGCGGAAAACGGCTCGGCGGCGGCACCTTGCCTTCGGTCACCCATGCCTGCATCGCCACCAGCAGCGCGCGTATATTTTCTATACGCGGATTGACGTTGCTCAGGTTCTTGCAGATGCCGTAGTCGGGCTTAGCCGACGGATTGTGCTGCGTGCGGGCGAAGTAGTAGAGGCGCACGTTGTCGGGAACCGGCTGATCTTTCCTGCCCGAGGCGTCGGTGATCACCAGTGCGTTGCTGCCGAGCCACGCTTCAGTGCCGGAGCCCATGTGCATGACCTTGGGGCAGGCTTGCTGCACGGTGCAGCGCGCGAGCCAGCCGTCGCGCTTTTTGCTGATTGGATCTTCAAGCGTTGCATAGGTATGCGGAAACTGGTCGCCGCCGTAGTGGCCTACCCCGCCGCTGGGCATGCCAAAGGGCGCATTGATGCTCATCAGGCGTGACCCGGAAATCAGCGGCATCAATCCTTCAAACACCACGCGCTTGTTTTCGTCGAGGTTAAAGCCCTGAAAGACGAAATCCTTGATGTAACGCCCGCTTTGCGAGCGGCCGAAGCCGATGGCCCAGCGCAGCGGATCGGCCGTGCCGCCGCGCATCATCGGATTGGCAGCCGAGCGCTCGTGGCGCAGAAATGAAACCAGATCGCGGGTGGAGGCGAAGCCGAGGCCCATCACCAGCGGATCGCGCGCCACGTATACCAGATCGTAAATGTAGTTGGCCGAGAAACCCGCCGGATAACACACGTCTACATCACTCGGCATTGTGTTCTTCCCATCCGCGCATTTGCCGAACGACCACTCGCTTTTCGGGATGGTTTCACGTTGTGCCGAAGCGCCAGCGCGCCGGTAGAGTTGCGCTTCGGACGCGCGTTCAATCACCGCCGGATACGGGCGCGAATTACCGCCATCGTAGCCTATGCTCACGGAGTGGGCGGGCTTGGTGAACACAAAGTCGACAGTGAGAGTCTGCGTGATCGATTTTCCGTCGGGTTCCTTTGCCACGGGAAAGCGCGCAGTGAGCCGATTGCCGCCGGGGAGCGCATCGCCGGGCCAGCCGCTCGACACGATGCTGTAGCCTTGTTTGAACAGAAAGCCGTCGCCGGCGTCTTTCGCGGTTGTCGGATTGTTGGTCCCCGGGCCTTCGAGGTTGAACACCTGGATCGCACGCAGGTTGCCGCGATTCACGGTGTCGTAGATCAGCGTGCGATTGCCGCGGCTCATATCGACGGGCTTGAGGATCAGGATGTCGATGTTGTATTACCCCACATTCACGTAAGATCGGAGCTTGCTTGAGGGAGAGCTGGCATGCGTATACGGTGGATCAAAATCGCTCTGTTGAATCTCGCGCTGTGCATCAGCGCCGGCGCACTCGCGCAGCCTGCTTCGATAGGGTCAGGACAGGCGTTCCCGACCAAGCCCATCCGCTGGATTTCGCCTTACGCTGCCGGTGGCGGCGCGGATCTCACCACGCGGCTGGTGGCGCAACGCATTTCTGAGATCGTCGGCCAGCCGATAGTGATCGACAATCGCATAGGCGCTTCGGGCAATATCGGCACGGAGATCGCGGCGCGCGCGCCGGCCGACGGCTACACGCTGATTACCATAACCGCATCACACCCGCTGAATCAGGCGCTCAACGCGCGCCTGCCCTACGACTTGCTGCGCGATTTTGTGCAGGTGACGCAGATGACTACACAGCCGTACATACTGCTGGTGCATCCGTCGGTCAACGCGCATACCGTCAAGGAACTGGTTGCGCTCGCGCGCGCCGCGCCGCGCACGCTGCATTACGGCACCGCCGGTGTCGCCACCTTGCAACACTTCGGCGGCATGATGTTGGCGCAAATGACCGCTACGGAATTGATCCACGTGCCCTACAAGGGCGGGGCGCTGGCGCTGGTCGATCTGCTGGGCGGACGCTTGCAGTTTTTCTTTGGTGTGCCGGTGTCCACCCTGCCGCTGATCAAGGCCGGCAAGCTGCGCTCGCTCGCGGTAACCTCATTGAAACGGTCAACCCTGCTGCCTGAATTGCCGGCGATGGCGGAAAGCGGATTGACGGGTTATGCGGTGGACAACTGGTATGGCATCGGCGCGCCGGCGAAAACGCCGCGCGAGGTTGTCGCACGGCTGAACAGCGCGGCGGTGCGCGCCTTGCAGATGCCGGAGTTGCGCGAACGGCTGCGGCAGGACGGCGCCGACGCGGTCGGCAACAGCACGGCGGAGATTACCGCTATCGCGCGCGGCGATCTGGAACGCTGGCGCAAGCAGGTGCGCGAGTCGGGGATCAAGCCGGAGTAGGTGAAACGTGATTCAGCGCGACGCGGCCATGTGGATCAAGGTGGTGAAGGCGGTGAATATCCGGCAGGTGCAGTGACAATCTTTTTTAGCCACAGATTTACACAGATGAACACAGATAAGTGCGGACAAAGTCAACAACCACAAGACGGATTTTGACTGCATCTGTGTTCATCTGTGTAATCTGTGGCGAATGATTTGTTGAAAGTTCCCATGTCTACGGGCTTGGGATAGCGCTGCCTGGAATCGCTCAGGCCGCCTCGCGGTTCGCCTTGGCGTCGATGACAGAATTTTCCATGAAATCCGTCAGCTCGCGCACATTCGCAATCGATTCGAACGCGCGCAGTTGTTCGTATAGCCGCAGCACCGCATCCGGCTGCAAAGCCCGTGCCGCGCAATCCCTGAACTTCGATTCCAGCCGGTCCGGTGGCGCAAGGTTGGTGGGACCGCGCAGCGGTTGATCCACGCGCGCGGAAAACTGCTGCCCGTCGGTGGTGGTGATATGCACCACGCCCTGATAGTGATCCCCCATATCTTTGGGGAGTTGATCGTGCGCACGCGCTTCGACCCGTGCGAGCAATGAACGCAATTCAGGTTGCAGCAGCGCGCTGTCGGCAAAATGATCAAACGTCACCGCGCCGTGCATCAGCGCGCGCGCCACGCAATACTGCACGCTGAATTTGGCGTCGAGCGCGGTTTTCGGGTCGGGCCGGTTAGTGTGCGCCAGTGCGGGAGCGTGGGTGATCGAGATGATTTTCTTCACGCGCTCCGGCGTCAGATTGTGGCGTGCGCGCAGGAGCAGCGTGGCATCAATGGCGGAATGCGTGCTGGCGCAGCACGGATATTGTTTAAGACCGATGCCCGGCGCGAGTACATCCAGTGGCGCAGCCCAGTGTTCCAGAATTTTTTCCACGTGGTAATTGCCCGCGCCGTTGAACAGCTCGAAAAATCCGTGTGGGTGCTCGAACGCATCATCGCTGGCGGTGAAACCTTCCTTTGCCATCAGTGCGGCGTACAGCCCGTTGCGGCTGCAGTGCCCCGCGTGCAGCGGTTTGGTCATGGTGCCGAAATTGGCTTTGATGCCGGACGACAAAGATGCCGCAATCGCCAGCGTGGTGGCAGTGTGTGGCACGCTGAGATTAAGCAGCCGCGCGCTGGCTGCCGCCGCGCCAAACACGCCGAGGGTGGCCGTCGGATGCCAGCCCTTGCGATAGTGGTAGACGTTGACTGCTTTGCCGATGGCGGATTGTGTTTCAAAGCCGGTCACGTAGGCGAGCAGCAAATCCTTGCCGCTGGCACCGAGCATTTCGCCGAGTGCGATGATCGCCGGCAGAATAGGCACGGAAGGATGGCCGCCGATGGTGTTGTTGACGTCATCGTAGTCGAGCGCATGGCCGGCGGTGCCATTGATAACCGCCGCATCGAGTGCCGACATGCGGCGGTTGGTGCCCCACAGCAGCGCTGGTCCTGCGCCGCCGTAGCTGGTCGCGACTTTTTCGGCGATGCGCGGCGCATCCTCGTTGGCGCCCGCGAGTGCGCAGGCCAACGTATCGATGAAAGCGACCTTTGCCCAATGTACCGCGTCAGCGGGCAAGTCCGGGTAGTGCAGGGTGGTGATGCGGCGTGCGATGTCGGTGGCGATTGTCATA
>CAMBCF010000146.1 GCA_945864585.1 Bordetella parapertussis
GTTGGAGCAGTTTTGCGATGGTTACGAACAGGTGAATCGCGAGGAGCAGCAGGTCGCGCATGAGTTGCACGTTATCACGCCAGGCAATCTTCGCAAGACTGCACTGCAAGGGATATTCGCGTTACAATTTTACGAATTCGCACCCAACACGCTCAGCGAAGCCGGTCCCCTGGCGGCAGAGCTTGACCTTGCAAAACGGTGAAAACGCGATCCGTGAACGTCCACGTGAAGCGAAACTGCGGTGGTGTGATTTTGAGGACAGGAATATGGACATTGATTTGAGCGAGGAGCAGCGGTTGCTGAAGGATTATTATACCTTCGAGGAGAAGACCATCTGATGTCCCTACTTCGTAGCGTTCCCGTCCTGTTTGTCCTCGGCGCCGCAGTTGCACACGGGCAGACCCCACTGCGTCTCCCCGGCGGGTATCCGCAGAAGCCCGTGCGCATCATCGTGAGCTCCGCGCCTGGTGGCGGCCAGGATATTACGACCCGGCCGGTTGCGCAGAAACTTAGCGAAAGCCTCGGCGTGTCGTTCGTGGTTGACAACCGCGGAGGCGCTTCCGGCATCATCGCGATGGATGTCACACGTCAGGCCGCCGCTGACGGATACACGCTGCTCGTGGGCGCCACCTCGATGATCCTCATGGGCGTCACAAACAAAGTGCCTTACGACATCCGCACAGCGTTCGAACCCGTAGTGCAAATGACAACGCAACCCTATCTCGTCGTGTTCCATCCTTCGGTTCCGGTCAGCACGCCGAAGGACTTCGTCGCGTACGCGAAGACGAAGCCGGGCATTCTCGCTTATGGAACATCGGGACCGGGCAGTTTGCACAACCTCGGGATGGAGCTTTTTCAGTCGATCACGGGAACGAAGCTCATACACGTTCCGTACAAAGGGAGCGGTCCCGCGCTCATCGATCTCGTCGCCGGCCAGATCAATCTGATGTTCACGAGTACGACCTCCGGCGCCGGGCTTGTCAAGAGCGGCAAGCTGAAGGCGATCGCGGTCACGAGCCCGATGCGCGTGCCCGTCTATCCTGAGTTGCCGACGCTGGCCGAAACTGTAGCGCCGGGGTACGAACTGAGGAACAAGTACAGCATCCTTGCGCCTGCAGGCACGCCTAAGCCGGTGTTGGCGTTCTTGAACGGCGAAATAGCGCGGATCGTCAACTCGGGCGACGTAAAAGACAAATTTGCCGCGGATGGTGCCGATCCCGCACCCGCCGTAAGCGTCGACCGCTTCAGAAGCGAATACAACGCCGAAGTCTCGAAGTGGGAGAAATTCACCCGCACCATGAAAGGGAAGCCATGAACCCAGCGATCGCTCTCATCCGTGACCTCGAGAACGTTCCGGATGTGACTGAAATCATTCAACTTCTAACTCCTATCGAATCATGAAAAACGAAATCTCTTTTCTCGGCACCGGCGATTGCGGTCCGGTCCACGGCCCGCAGGATGGTTTCCCGATCGAGCGCTACACGGAACTCGTGCGCCCGACGCTACAGGCCGTCGACCTGCGATTCGGCAATTGCGAGCGCCAGTATTCGTCGCGAGGCACGGCGAGCGAAAACTCGCCGCACGGCCGCCAGCCGCCCGAGATGGCGAAGATCTTCACCGACTGCGGATTCGACGCGGTGACGATCGCGAACAATCACATGTTCGACGCCGGTCCCGATGCGCTCCTCGACACGCGCGCGTTGCTTCTGGAAAAAGGCATCGCCGTCACGGGTGCCGGCTGCGATCTCGACGAAGCGCGCAGGCCAGCGATCGTAGAGAAGAACGGCATCAAGGTCGGTTTCCTCGGCTATTGCTCGGTGATACCCGAAGGCGGTGAGGCCGCGCTGGGCAAAGTCGGCATCGCGCCTTTGCGCGTCACGACGACGTACGAAGGCCGCGGCCCGCACGCGAGCCCGCGCGTCATCACGCGCCCGGACGAAGGGGACATGAAGATGATCCTCGACGACGTGGCGGCCCTGCGCCGTCAGGTCGATATCCTCGTGGTCGCTTTCCACTGGGGCGTCATCTGGATTCCACGCGTAATCGCCGACTACCAGGTGACCGCGGCGCACGCGTGCATCGACGCCGGCGCCGACATGATCCTTGGTCATCATGCGCACGTGCCGAAAGCGATCGAAATGTACAAGGGTAAGGCGATCTTCTACAGCTTAAGCAACTTCTGCATGACCAAGCCCTTTCCATCGCCCAAGTGGAGCGAGACGCCGTGGGTGCACGGGGCACTGCGCAACTACGCCGACCAGAATCCCGAATACCCGCTGCTGCCCTACGGCCACGATGCGAAGCGGACGCTTCTCGCGAAGGCCGTGTTCGCGAAAGATGGCGTGAAAAGCGTATCGTTTCTCCCTATGATGATCGACCAGCGGTACCGGCCCGAGGTCCTGCACGCCGGGGACGCGCGTTTCGACGACATGGTGTCCTACATGGACTGGGCGTCCGACGGCTTCGACCACACATTCACGCGGCACGGCGACGAGGTGATTGTCACATGAAAAAAGCCACCGATATCGGCGTCAGGCAGGAGGACGCAATCCAGTCGCAACTGAGCGGCTACGCTGCTCGGCTGCGATACGAAGACCTCGATCCGGATACGATACACGCCGCGAAAGTGCGTGTGATCGACACGCTCGGCGCGCTGATCGGCGGCTTTTTCGGCGAGGCGTCACGAAGCGCGCGCGACATCGCCGCGCGCATGCCGCAGCCAGCGGGCACGACCGTGATCGGCACGCGCCTCACGACTTCGCCCGATGTTGCCGCGTTCGTGAACGGAACGACGGCCCGCTACGTCGAGATGAACGACGTGTACCACTGGCCAGGTAGCAGCGGCGGGCATCCGAGCGATGTGCTAATGCCCATCCTAGGCGTCGCCGAGCACGTGCGCGCGGGTGGCAGAGATTTCATCACTGCATTGGTCCTCGCCTATGAGGTCTACCTCCGGATGTCGGACGCGGTTCGCACGCCCGGGTTCGACTGCGCGAACTTCTGTTGCATGGGCGTCGCGCTGGGCGTGGGCAAGCTGCTGGGCTTGACGCACGACGCGTTAGCCGAATGCCTGTCGATGGCGGTGGTCCCGAACAACGCACTCAACCAGGCGCGCACCGGACACCTCTCGATGTGGAAAGCGGTGGCTGCGGGGCAGGCCGGGCGTGCGGGGGTTTTCGCCGCTCTGCTCGCGCAGGCTGGCATGAAAGGCCCGCACGCGCCGTTCGAAGGCAAGGCGGGCTGGTGCAATCACGTCGCGCGAAAATCATTTTCGCTGGAGACTTTCGGCGGGCGCGGCACGCCTTTCAAGATCGGCGACACGCTCATCAAGCCGCGCGCGTCCTGCGCGACGACGATTTCGTCCATCCTCGCAGCGGAGAAAGCAGGCGCGACTATCACGGATGTAGGACAGATCGAGAAAGTTACGGTAGAAGTCTACGAGCGTGCGAAAACAGGCATGGGAACCGGCGAACACCACTGGAACCCGGATTCGCGCGAAACAGCCGATCACAGCATTCCGTATGTCGTCGCCGCCTCGATCATCGACAAGCGCCTCACGCCGTCTTCTTTCGGCGATGCTAGGCTCTGGAGCGCGGAGCTGCGCGCACTGCTGCCGAAAATCGAGGTCATCGCGAACGACGAATTCACCGCCGCCTACGAGCGATTGCCCGTGCGTCATTGCACGCGCGTGAGCGTGACGCTGCGCGGAGGGGCGCGCCTGATGGGCGAGGCGGGTGGCGATAAGGGGGATCTGTCTCAGCCGAAGACCGATGCCGAAATCGAGGATAAATTCCGCGCGCTGACCGAAGGCGTGCTCGGCGCGAAGCGGGTCAACGCCGTCCTCGGCGCGGTTTGGAATCTCGACGAGGCGGACGACGTATCGAAAATTCCGCCACTGCTGGTATTCGCATGAGCATGCTGCGCAAGTCGGAGATGACGTCATTATGAATGTATCGGACTACACGCACGGCGAGAGCCGCTACCCTGAACGCCGTGAATACGGCGCAAACATGGGATATGGAAGTAGACCGGCGGCGCAAGCTCGTGTGGGACAACGCGGCCCGCGTCTACGTCCGCGCAGGCCTTCGGTAACAGATACTCTTAAGGAGAGCATTGCCATGGACGCATTGGAGCTTCTTCATATGTGCTCCGCAAATATTCGATCCGGATGTAGTAGCCATCAAATCGCAGTTCATGTCATGATTGACACATGGTCGCGCTGTTCAAAATTATTGTCCAACTCGTTGTCGACGTGGCCCGGTTCGCTGTTCTTCATTTGCGCTCGACGCGATCGGTGCAAGCGGAGAACCTTTTCCTTCGACGGCAGTTGGGCTTGTTTAGAGAACGCGGCATAAAGCCACGGCGGGTAGATTCTGCTACCCGAATCAGCCTAGCGATCTTGTCGCGGCTGTTCGATTGGCGCGATGCGCTGGTTGTGGTGCAGCCAGAGACCATCATTCGATGGCAGCGCGCCGGCTGGCGTTTATTTTGGCGATGGAAGTGCCACTCTGGTCGGCCGAGGATTCCCGTCGAGCTACGCGCATTGATTCGCTAGATGGCGCAGGACAATCCGTTGTGGGGTGAAGAGCGCATTGCTAACGAGCTATTGGTGAAACTGAATATTCGCGTTTCGCCAAGGACGGTGCGCAAGTCCATGCCGAAAGGCCCAGCGGGGCGACCAAGAGGAGACCAGCGCTGGGCCACATTCCTGAAGAACCATGCAGCAGCAATACTGGCGTGTGACTTCTTCATAGCTGTCACCGCGACATTTCGAATGCTCTATGTATTTGTGGTCATCGAGCATGGTAGCCGCAGACTGGTGCGGCTCGATGTGACGGCGCAGCCGAGCGCGGACTGGGTGTTACAACAGATGCGAGAAGTTGTGGGCATAGACAATGCCCACCGTTATCTGCTTTATGATCGAGACAGCATTTTCGCCAAGCACCTGGATGAATCGATCAAGGCGTTGGGCTTGCGTGTCCTGAAATCACCGGTGCGGTCGCCGAAGGCGAATTCTATCTGCGAAAGGGTAATCGGCACGATACGCCGCGAATGCCTGGACTGGCTGATACCGATGACGGAGTTGCATCTGCGTGAAATCCTGAGAATCTGGGTATCGCATTACAACGGAGGGCGACCGCACAGTAGTTTGGGTCCCGGCTTGCCGCGCCCGCCGAACACAGTATTGGCAACGGCGAGACCATCAAACTTCCGCAATCGGTTGGAGGAGGGTGCTGCTGTACGTTCTAAATCTGTGCTGGGGGGATTGCACCATGAGTACTGCCTGGTGCCAGTTGCGGCTTGATTGGCCATGGATACCCTGAAGTCTGCGCGATGTGAATAATTGCGGAGTACAATGGAACTGTTCAAAGTCATGACCGGTACGCGGATCACTGCAATTTCCTACAAGGGCATGCAACAAGTTATTATCGACGTGACCGCCGGTCGCGTGGACATGGTCAGCGAGAACATGGCCTCGATCCTTCCGCATGTTAAGGCAGGAAGAGTGCGCGGGATCGCGGTCACTTCTCTGAAGCGGTCAACGGTGCTACCCGAGATACCCACCCTTGATGAGGCTGGTGTACCTGGCTTTTCGATGCCTCTGTGGTCTGGTTACGTGTTTCCAGTGAGCGTCCGACGCGAAATCGTGCTGCGACTCAATGCCGAGATCAACAAGGCATTGCAGTCGCTGGTGGTGCGAGACAAATTCGCAGCGCTGGGTTACACGCCCCGCGGCGGCACGCCCGAACAGTTTGGCGAACACATCCGCTCGGAAATAGAGAAGTGGGGAAAGGTCATCAAGGCAGCCGGCATCAAACCTCAGTAAATTGCGCCTCACCGTTTGGTTTGTCGCCAGCGACCGTTTTGCCAATATTGAATGACTTCTATAAAAAATCCTGCATGTGAGTTCTAGTCCGCAACTTGTCGTTCCGACTATGGTGCGATTGTCAGCCGCTTGCCGGAGATACAGTTGTCTCCGGTCCCTTTTGTGACGAATGGTGTTTGTAAGTTCCTATACTAAGAGGATGGAGGAATAATGAACGGTGTAAGCGGATACGTGATGATGGCGATGGAGAGAGGGAAAACATCCCAGCGAATGAGAATTGGCGTGATCGCCGCGTCGGTGATCGCAACGAGCACGGCCACTTTTTCGGCAAACGCGCAGGAAAAATATCCTGAAAGGCCCATACGCTTGCTGGTGCCGTTTGCCGCCGGTGCTTCGACAGACATCATCGCTCGCAAGATCAGCGCCAGACTCACGCCGACCTTTGGGCAAACCATCGTTGTTGAGAACAAAACCGGAGCAGCAGGCACCATCGCGGCTAACGATGTCGCGCGAGCGAGACCCGACGGCTACACATTGATTCTGGGGACTATTTCGACGCATATTCTCAATCCGTTGACGATGAAGAGCATTCCTTACGACACGTTGAAGGACCTGTCTCATATCTATTTGCTGGGCACCAGCACGACCTCGATTACAGTGCATCCGACGGTTGCTACGTCGTTGCCGGATCTGGTCAAACGGGTGAAAGCAATGCCGGGCAAATACTCCTATGGATCAACCGGACAGGGTGGCATCATTCATCTCGCGGGTGAACTGTTCAAGCTGAAGGCCGGTGGCCTGGATATCGCCCACGTGCCTTACCGGGGTAGCGGGGCCAGCCTGAACGACGTATTGGCGGGCCAAATACCCATTGTACTGATGGCACTCGGTACCGCGATGCCACATCACCGCGCCGGAAAATTGCGCGCACTCGCCGCCTTTAGTGCTCAGCGTTCGCAAGTGGCACCTGAGATTCCCACCCTGTCGGAGTTTGGGATTCCGGGTGCCGTTGCATATTCGTGCGTGCTATTGAGCGGCACCGCCGGCACACCAAAACATATCATTGAGCAACTTTACCAGGCCATACAGGCCTTGGTGTCGGACGAGGCGTTCCGCAAGGATTTGCTGACCGCTGGTTTTGATCCGGTGACCGATTCCAGCCCACAGCGGGCCACACAGTTCATCAGAGATGAATTGGCCAAATGGCGCCCGATTGTGAAGGCTACGGGAATTACCGCCGATTGAGCGGACCAATTACTATTACGAGGAGAATGCAATGGGCAAGTTAGACGGGAAAGTCGCGTTCATTACGGGGGCTGGTGCCGGAATTGCCAAAGCCGCTGCGATTACCTTTGCACGCGAGGGTGCAAGGGTGGCGATCATTGAATTGAAATCTGAGGCCGGTGAACAAACGGAGGCAGCTGTGCGGGCCCAAGGTGGAGAAGGGCTTTTTATAAGGACGGATGTGACGGATGGCGAGCAGATGAAGCACGCGGTTGAGCGCACTGTGGAGCGGTTTGGCAAGCTCAATGTGCTAATGAATTGCGCCGGCGGATCAACGCAGCAGGACTATCCGGTGCATGAAATGGATATCGCCAATTGGCACCATACTATTGCACTTAACCTGCTGCACCCTTTTCTTTCCTGCAAGTACGGCATACCTCATCTCATCAGTGCTGGTGGCGGCTCGATAATTAACTTTGCGTCTTCACTGGGCATGGTCGGTTCGGTCAAACCAGCGTACGCAGCAGCGAAAGGCGGAATCGTCGCTTTCACTCGCACTCTGGCTGCCCAATATGCGCAGCACGGCATTCGCGCCAATGCGATTGCACCGGGTGTAGTGCGTAGCGAGCGCCAGCTTGGGCGATGGGAAGACCCCAATGGCGAGAAAACGCCGGCGAGGCTGGCTTACGATAATCTCAAAAAGCTCTATCCGTTCTCGGTGTCCGAGCCGGCTGAAATAGCCGCCCTGGCTTTGTTTTTGGCATCGGACGACTCGCGCATGATGACCGGTACGACTGTCTCGGCGGACGGAGGCAAATCAACCTATTTGAAAGTCGCGTCGTGACATGGCAAGGGCATTCAGCCGTGACAGTAACCGAGGCGGGCTTTTGAGCGCATCCTACTGGGTGAACAGGAAGCATAGAGAGCGGAGAACAATGCAAGAGGTTAAATGGACTACAACTAAAGGGTGGCTGCCTGCAATTGTCGCCACCCTTTGCGCACATTTCGCGACATCTGGGGCGATCGCCCAAAGCTACCCGGTCAAGCCTATACGCATCATCGTCGGCTTTCCGGCCGGCTCCGGCGTCGATTTCGTCGCGCGCACGGTGGGACAGCGGTTGTCGGGATTTCTGGGCCAACAGGTGGTCGTCGAGAACCGTACCGGCGCGGCCGGGACGATAGCGACCGGCGTCGTTGCGGCGGCGGCGCCCGACGGCTACACGCTGCTCCAGGTGACGGCGGCAGAAACCGCGCAGCCCGCGCTGCGCGCGAAGCTGCCGTACAGCCTAGAGCGTGATTTCTCCCCGATTTCCCTGGAAGCGATCGGTACCTTCATATTGGTTGTGCATCCGTCGGTGCCGGTGCACGACGCCAGGCAATTGGTTGGGCTCGCGCGCGCGCAACCAGGCAAACTCAATTACGGTTCGTCCGGCGCCGGCAGTTCGCCGCATCTGGCGGCTGCGCTGTTGCAGCAGATGGCCAATATAAAGATCGTCGAGGTCCCGTACAAGGGCGCCACCGAAGCGGTGACCGCGACGGTGTCCGGCGAAGTCGATTTCAGCTTTCCGAGCATCACTGCGGCGCTGCCACTGATGCAGTCCGGCAAGGTAAAAGTGCTTGGCGTGACCAGCATCAAGCGCGCGACGCTGCTGCCGCAGGTACCTACGATCAGCGAGTCGGGTTTGCCGGGATTCGACCGCTCGACCTGGCACGGTCTGCTCGCGCCTGTCGGTACGACCAGGGAAATCATTACTGCCCTCAATGCGCTGGTCGTCAAGATCGTTAACACGCAGGAAGTGCGCGACCTCTTCAACCGCCAGGGCCTTGAGGCTCAGACCAATACGCCGGAGCAGTATGCGACGCTGATCAAGAATGAAATTGCGCAGGTTACGAGGCTGATCCGGTCTACTGGCGCGAAGACGGAATAACTCAGGGTTTTAGTCTCTTTAACTTCTACGTAACGCTCTACTCGTGCCGACACTTCATCACCTTCCTCGTGGTGAATGACACCTCATTCCCTGAAAACAGCTGTTCCAGTCACTCGGCGGGCAGATCCATTAGAGCAGCTTGTCAGCGGATTCAAAACGCTCTTGCTGCTCGACGGAACGTTCCGTCCTTTACTGCAGGCGCTACACGCATTTCTTGCCGGGTGCATTTAAACCATTCAAGAGAGTAGGAAGCATGCGTCGGGCTGTCGAACTAAAATCTATGTGGAGCGACACTGCGCTCTCCATTGCGAACGAGTATCGGCACAGCGACGTCGTTGCTATGCACTTGAAGCATGGTGCAAAGTGATGGACTAACAATGATAATTCGAATAGCTACGCACCGCTGCCCACTCTAACCCGCATAGCGCAACGATAGCATTGTCGTTAGGGCTAGCTTAAGCATGTTGCTTGTTGCATTAAAAATGGAAATAGGTTGGCGTCGCTAAGAGAAGTCCCATTGTCAGGCTGGACAGGTGATCTATCGATTTTTCAACTGAACTCACTACTGTCCGGTCATAACTCGAATAAATTCAATTGGTTAGCCATGGCGATCTCCTCTGACGCGAGGGGTGCTTCGGTAAGCAATTGAATCAATGATGTTTTCTCGAACAGAGTCAAACTCAGAATCTGTAGAATTGTGTAGAGCGA
>CAMBCF010000147.1 GCA_945864585.1 Bordetella parapertussis
ACCGACCCGCTCGACAAATTTGTCGCGCTCAATTCGCTGCACGACCGCAACGAGTCGCTGTTCTTTCGCGTACTGTGTGATCACATCGACGAAATGCAACCGCTGGTCTATACGCCGACGGTAGGCCTCGCATGCCAGCGCTTCGGACAGATTTTCGAGCGCCCGCGCGGACTTTTCATCGGCGCCAACGACCGCGGCAACATCGCAAAAATACTGCGCAACTGGCCTCATCAGGCGCGCATCATTGTCGTCACCGACGGCGAGCGCATACTCGGCTTGGGCGACCTGGGTGCTAACGGCATGGGCATACCGGTGGGCAAGCTCTCTTTGTATACGGCCTGCGCCGGCATACACCCGTCGCTGTGCCTGCCGATAACGCTGGATGTCGGCACCAACAACGACGCCCTGCGCAACGAACTCTACTATGTCGGGCTGCGGCAACGCCGCATCACCGGCGCCGCCTACGACGAGTTTCTGGAAGAATTCATCGTTGCCACGCAGGAGGTATTCCCCGGCGTGGTGGTGCAGTTCGAGGACTTTGCCAACCACAATGCCTTCCGCCTGCTGAAAAAGTATCGTGACCGCATCTGCACCTTCAACGACGATATTCAGGGCACCGCGGCGGTTGCGCTGGCAGGCATATTTTCCGCGCTGCGCATCACCGGCGCGCCGCTGACCGAACAGAAGATATTGTTTCTGGGCGCGGGAGAGGCCGCGACCGGCATCGCCGACCTGGTAGTGTCGGCGATGATCGCACAGGGCCTGTTACGCGAGCAGGCGTTGCGCAACTGCTGGCTGTTTGACTCGCAAGGGCTGGTGGTCGGCAGCCGCGCGAATCTTGCCGAGCACAAAGTGACGTACGCTCACGATTATCCCGCGGTAGGCGATTTTTTATCCGCGATCAAGGCGCTCAAGCCGACCGCGATCATAGGCGTTGCCGCGGTTGGCGGCACCTTCACGCGCGAAGTGCTCGAAGAAATGGCGCGCATCAATCAGCAACCGATCGTGTTCGCACTCTCCAACCCGACCTCGCAGGCCGAGTGTACGGCCGAGGAGGCCTACCGCTGGACCAACGGGCGCGCGCTGTTTGCCTGCGGCAGCCCGTTCGACCCGGTAGAGTTCAACGGCAAGACGTATGTGCCGAGACAGGGCAACAACTCCTATATTTTCCCCGGCGTGGGTCTGGGCGCCATCGCCTGTGGCGCCACCGCCATTACCGACGAGATGTTCATGTCCTCGGCGCATATGCTTGCACAGCTGGTTACGGAATCCGACCTTGAGCAGGGCAGTCTGTACCCGGCGCTACCGCGCATCCGCGAGGTCTCGGCGGCCATCGCTACCGATCTCGCCGACACGGCGTACCGGCGCGGACTCGCCGGTAAGGCCAGACCAACCGACCTGGCGCAGGAAGTGCAGTCGCAGATGTTTGATCCGCGCTACTGAGGCGGCGAATTGTAACGACCATCGCGTAGGGCGGGTTAGGCGACGGCGTTTGTCGCCGTAACCCGCCGTTCCGCGTGCCTGTCGATACCGCTTGGCGGGTTACGGCGCAAAAGCGCGCCTAACCCGCCCTACATTCGCGTCGTGGCATCACTCCAGCGCCTCAAACGCACTCGGTCCCATGCCGTAGAAATACAACACCGCGCCTTCTTCCTTGGTCAATCCGAAATGTCCCTGCTGCGCCGGCTCGGTGAACCAGGTACCGGGCAGGTGACGATGGAGTTTTGCCTCATCGTATTTATCACCGTAGCCGATGTAGTGCACGCCCTCAAGCACCATGGCGTAGCGTGAGTCTGGATGCTTGTGCGCGAGCGCTTTGCTGTGCGGCGGCCATTTGGTGGCGTAGATGTACGGTCCCGGTTTGCTGGGGTGGCCGAGCAGGTAGGCGTTATGCCGGCCGGACGGGCTCGGCTCCCATTTCAGTTCCGACAGATGCATTAACTCAACGCCGGGCGGCAGGGCGACAGCGGGTTGCGTTGCGTTTTGATCCATGGTGGGTCTCCAGTCTGCAAATATCAGGTCACTGTAGCGGTATTCCTGCTGCCTGTGCAATCTTGCGGTAACGCGCAATCTCCGTGGGCAGCAGGTTGGCGAGTTGCTGCGGCGTGGCGATCCATGCTTCGGCACTTTCGTTGTCGAGGAATTTCTTTATTTCGGGACTGACCAGCACCTTGTTCACGGATTGATTGATAAAGTTGAGCCGCTCGGCGGTCATGCCCGCCGGCGCGAACAGGCCCCACCACAATTCGTAACTGTAGCCTGGCACGCCGGTCTCGGCGATGGCGGGCAGCCCCGGCATCAACGCTGAAGGTTTGGCGCCGCTCATGCCGATCGCGCGCACGCGACCCGCGCGCAATTGCGAATTGACGGAGGCGGCGCTGGCGATCACCACTTCAACCTCGCCGGAAGCCACCGCCGTCATCGCCAGCGAGATGCCCTTGTACGGCACGTGAGTCATTTTCGTGCCCGCCGCCATATCGAACAGCGCGCCAGCAAAGTGATTGTTGCCGCCGATGCCCGATGAACCGTAATTCAGTTTGTCGGGATTCTTTTTCGCCAGCGCGACGAACTCGCGCACCGTTTTCACCGGCAGCGAAGGATGCACCACCAGTATCAGCGACGATTTGCCGATCCCCGCCACCGGTATGATGGCCCGCGCCGGATCAAACGGCAGCTTCGCGCGCACGGCAGCGGTGCCAGGATAGGACGAAGTGTGGCCGAGCAGCACGTGGCCGTCGGGATCGGCTTTGGTCACTTGTTCGGTGCCGATCATGCCGGAAGCGCCGGGCCGGTTGTCGATCACGACGTTGCGACCCCACAGTTCGGCCAGGCGTGCGGCGACCGTGCGCGTCATGATATCGATCGAGCCTGCGGCCACGTACGGCACCACAATCTGCACCGTGCGCGCGGGGTATTGCTGGGCGCTGGCGTGGTATGCAGTGCCGCTGGCGAGAACCGCGATCATGAGCGCACCAGTACACGAAAACTTTGTGAATGACATGCTGAACGCTCCGGCAGTGAAGATCAATTCTATATCACAATATTGTTTAAAAACAGATACTTATAATAATAAACGTAGCGCAAAAACACATACTACACTGTGCCGATGCGCGCATCAGCCAATAGCGATTCGAGTTCCCGCGCGCCGCGCGCCAGCATGGTCCTGGCATGGATGGTAAACCAGCGCACGCCCTGCTCGCGCAATGCGCGGCCCTCCTCCCAGTGATGCAGATTAAAACCCGCCACCGCACCATGGGCTGCACTCGCGATGCCGATGATTTGATGCACCGCCGCGCGCACCGCAGGATGCTGGTGGTCGCCGGCGTGGCCCAGATCGCATGCGAGATCGGCCAGTCCGATCACCACGGCATCCAGGCCTTCGACCGCAACGATCTCGCGCAGGTTCTGAATGGCTGTCGCGGATTCGATCATGGCCACCACCAGCGTATCGTCGAAGCGCTTGCCGCGCGCCGCGCGCACGATCGCTACGGCCTCGCGCGCAGCCGCGGCATTGTCGATGCCCGGAAACTGTATGCCACCGACGCCGCAGTCGAGAAAGCGCGTGACCACTGCGCGCTCATTGGTCCACGGGCGCGCGAGCGAGGTCATGCCCGCGGCGCGCGCCGCGCGCGCGAGATCTTCGGCGCGCTCAAAATCCGCGGCGCCATGTTCGCAGTCGATGAACGCGACATCGAATCCGAGTTCGCCGGCATGCTCCACCAGCGCGGGCGATGGAAAATTCGGATTGAATACCATCACCGTGCCGCCGCTGCGTAGTTTTTCTTTGACTTTGTTCATGGTGCTTTCTTCGCGTCCATATCGAAGCGGTGCACACCCTTGCCGCCGGTTTTCGTAAACGACAGCAGCTTCGGTTTGGTTTTGTCCCTGATATCGTAAATGCGAAAGCCGCCCTGATCATAGGGATTGCGCTCGGCGGCTTCGAGCATCGCGATATCGGATTCCTGCAAGGAGAAACGTGCCGCCAGTTCGGCATGCGTCGGCGCGCGGCCCAGCGATTGCTGCATCGCCGTACGCGCGGATGCCAGTTGCTCGCCCTTGCGTCCCAGCGGGCTGCCATTCTGCTCACTGTTGACGATCATGATGTCGCCGACCACGCGCGCCTTGTGGCTGTGCGAGTTCGGATCATCCAGAAAAATCTGCGACACCAGGCGCGGCTTGCGCGGATCGGAGATATCGAGAATCGAGGTGCCGAGCTTTTCGACATTAGTGATATGGCCGAGGTAGGCGTAACCGCCTTCAACATAGACCTGGCCTGCGCCCGTCAATTCCATATGTGAGAGGCGCGTGACGTTGTGGGTGAGGCGGTGATTGGACATTTCGTTCATGGCGGGTAAGCTCCGGGTGCGGGATCGCGGAATACGCAGAGCGCGCGACGAAATAATATCCCCTCGCCCCCGATCAGGAGGAGAGCCTGCACCGCAGGCGAGAGGGCAGGGTTAGGGTGAGGGGGCGTGTAATCATCGCCACTTCATCGTCACTCGCGGTACGGAGATAATACTGCATTGTTGCGGGATAGAGGTTGAAAGATGACAGGATTTCGTGGAAGTGTGCTGTGCGTGATGCTGGCTGCAACGACATCGATGAACACACTCGCCCAACCGGCGTGAAAACCGAAAGACCGATTGAGATAATCGTCACCTGCCAACCGGGCTGCGGACCCGACATTGCCGCGAGCACCATTCAAAAAATCTGGCAAGACCACAAAATTGTGCAAGCGCCTATCGTGGTGGTGAACAAGGCGGGTGGCGGTGGCGCGGTGGCCTGCAGTTACATTCAACAAAAACCCGGCGATGCGCATGCACTGGTGCTCTCAGGCGCGGGCGCAGTGGTGAACTCCATCATGGGGCGTGGCGTCGGCTACAAAGACATCACGCCGGTGGCGATGATGGCGGCGGAATACGTCGGCATCGCGGTAAAACCGGAATCGCCGTTCGCGAATGGCCGCGCGCTGCTCGACGCGCTAAAAAAGGATATCAACGCCATCACCTTCGGCGTCGCCAACAGTCTGGGCAACGCCAACCATCAGGCGATTGCGCTGGCGCTCAAGGTCGATGGCCTGCATCCGGCCAAAGCAAAAACATTGTGTTTCAGTCGGGCGCAAATGCCATAGCCGCGCTGCTCGGCAATCATGTGCAAGTCGTGCCGGCATCCGTGGGCCTGTGGGTGAGTCCGGCCAAGGCGGGGCAGGTGCGCTTGATCGCGGTGACTTCACCCAGGCGCATGGGTGGCCAGTTCGCGAACGTGCCCACGTGGCGCGAGCAGAGCGCGGATGCTGTGGTGTCGGTGTGGCGCATGATCAGCATGGCGCCCGGCCTCACTCCGGCGCAGCTTGCCTAATCGCAGGAGGCACTGCGCAAAACCACCGAAACGCCCGAATGGAAGCGTGATCTGGAATTGAATTACCAGAGCGATGAGTTCATGGCGGCAGGGAACTCGCGCAGGCGCTGGATGGGCTTTATGTGCAGTTGAAGGTACTGCTGACGGATCTGGATTTGGCTAAGCCGGCCGGGAAATAATTTTTTGTGCGGATGGCGCAACGCCAAAGCTGTGATTCACGTCTGCGCGGGAACGACAGCGGAGGTAGGGCGCAATCCTATTGCGCCGAATGCTTCTCGCAGATCATCCATGCGGCGCAATAGGATTGCGCCCTACGAGTTCTACGCCTCGATAAACACTGCAGTCAGGATTAATCCACCGGCGGAATCTTCGCGCGCGCGACGATTTCTTTCCACACCTGAATCTCGCGCCGGTACCACTGCGTAAGCTCACTCACACTCACCGGCGCGGAACTACCGCCCTGCTTACGCAGTTGTTCCTTCACCTCGGGCAGTGCAATGACAGTGTTGATCGCGCTATTGAGCGTTTGCACGATGCCGGCCGGCGTTTTGCCGGCAACATAAATGGCGGCAGTGGCGCCGGCTTTGAATCCGGGTAGTCCGGCTTCGGCGGTGGTCGGCGTGTCGGGGTATGAAGGCAGCCGCCGTTCGCTGGCCACTGCCAGCAGCCTGACGCGGCCGGAGGCCAGAAAAGGCTGGAACGGCGTGCTGTCCATGATCGCCAGTTGGGTTTCGCCGGTGGCGACAGACAGCGCCGCCTGACCCGCGCCGCTGTAGGTCACGACTTCGATGCGCACATTGTGGCGGATTTTGAATAACTCCACCGACAGGCGTGTGCCTATGCCGCCCGCCGATGCGTTAAGACCAACGGGATTCTTCTGCGCCAACGCGATCAACTCGCGCAGGTTTTTAACCGGCAATTGCGTGTTGACCACCACCGCGTAGGGATACTCGGCAATAGCGGCAACCGGCTGAATATCGGTGAGGGGATCGAAGCGCAGATTGCGAAACAGCGCTGGATTCTGCGTCGATGCCGTGGCGCTGAAGAGGATGGTGTAGCCATCGGGCGCGGACTTGGCCACCGCTTCGATGCCGATGTTGCCCGCGGCACCGGGCCGGTTCTCGACCACCACCGATTGACCAAGCGCCTTGCTTAAATGCGGAGAAATCATACGCGCGGTAATGTCGTTAGTGCCGCCGGTGGAGAACGGCACTATCGCGCGGATCAGGCGTTCCGGATACTGCGCGCGCGCCGGGTCTAAGCTGCCCAGTGCGAGAAGGCTCATGGCGACCATCGTCACCTGCAACATTACTTGTGCTTTACCCATGGTGTTCCCTGCCGCTGACTTAGCCCTGATACCGCACGTCCCCCGCGTTGCGCAACCACAGCCGCACCATCAAACGCTTTTGGTGCGGCTCCGCGTAATCTTCGAAGGTGGTGCGACGGTGGCAGGTCTCGAGGTTATTCACGTACTGGATCTGCCCGCGCTCCATCATAAAATCAACGCGCAGCGTGGCATCGGCAAACAGGCTTTTCAGCGTCTCCATCGCCGTCACCGCCGCTGCATCCAGGGGTTGCTTCATCAGGGTGTAGCCGCTGCTCGCCTGAAACAGGCTCAAGCGCACTTTCAGTCTGCCGTCGTAGGCAAATATCGGCGCGGAAATCACTTCCGGTTCGCCGGGCAAGTACTCCTTTTGCCGGTCGAACCAGAACGGCTGATACAAACGCGGGATGACCTGCCGGTGCGCGTTGAGCAACGCGTTATGCAGCGTGTAAAAGCTCATCAACTGGCTCTGCCCGCCGGACTTCGCGGGCCGCGCGCAGAGCAGCGCCACATATTCCGGCTGCGTCGTGTTGGAGGCGTTGTCGTTGTGAAAAAACTGCTCCATGTTGGTCTGGTCCGGGCGCACGCCCGAGCCCGGCGTGGCCTTTTTGCCGGTGTCGTGAACATCGTAGAGCATGGTCCCGGTCAGTTTTTGTTGCACCGGGCGCGCGATTAACGACGACAGTATCCAGTACAGCGCCTTCGCCTCGCTGTCGCTGATTTCATCCATCGGCAGCCGGTCGACCACCGCAAAGCGCACGCCCTCATCAAGCGCAGCCTGCACGCAGCGCATGAATGCGCGGCAGGCCGGCATCGCGAATCGCACCGCATCGATGTGCTCGGCGGCACACGGATACGCGCGCAACTCGACGAGGATGGCGCGCAATTCGGCAAGACATTCGGATGTAAGCGGCATAAACCAATCGTCACGCCGTATGCCGGCGCGCACCCAGGCCTTGGCGCCGTCGACGATGTGATCGATGGTTTGCAGCGGTAGCGTGCTCGCGTTCATTCGGTTTGTCTCCGGGAAAGGTGTGCTCGGGCGCGCTGTGCCAGCGGCGCCACTACGCTACTGAAAGTTTGGAAATCCGCAGCCATCATATCCCGCCCAGTAATGGCACGGCAACCAGCGCGATAAACTGGTCTTCCGCCATGACGGCTATTTTCTGCGCCTGGGAATTCGATCCGCAGCGCGGTTTTTCAACGCCCCTGATAGGGCACATACGGCTGCGCGCGAAACGGTATTTTAGCGATCTCCAGCATGCGTTTGCGCGCGACATCGGCTTCCGCCTGCCGTCCCTGCACTTCGTAGACACCCACCAGATTATTCAGCGCAAAGCCGGCATTGGGATGGTTCGGCCCCTGCGCTTTTTCGATGATCGCGAGCATCATCCTGAACACGCTCTCAGCCTCGGCGTAGCGGCCCTGGAGTTGCCGCACCACGCCCCAGTCGTTGAGTAGCATTAATACGCGCGGATGCGCTGGCGGAAATGTTTTCTCGACGATCGGGATGCCGCGCCGGTAATACGGCTCGGCCTCGGCAGGACGCTGCTGGCCCTGATACCACTCTGCCAGATCAATCAACGCCAGGCCGACCTGCGGATCGTTCGCCGGCAATGCTTTCTCCAGAATGGTGAGCGCGCGCAGGTACAGCGCTTCCGCTTCAGCGCGGCGCATCTGCACGCGATACAGCGCCGCCAGATTATCCGACAATATCCGCGCCACCGCCGGATGTTCAGGCCCGTGCGTCCTCTCGATGATGGCCAGTTCGCGCTTGTAGTAGTTCTCGGCATCCGCGTAACGGCCCTGCACGCGATACAGATCGGCCAATCCGGCTAACACGCTCGCATTGCGCTCGTGGACCGGCCCATTCACGGCATCCAGTATGGCAAGCGCGCGCAGATAATTTTTCTCGGCAGGCGCGTACTCGTACTGCGCGCGCTGTGCTTGCGCCAAACCATAAAAAGTAGCGGCCAGCCGCACATCGTTTTTGTCGAACACCTGCGCTTGTCGCGCGGCGGCGTCATACAGTTGAACCGCAGCCGCGTGGTCGCCGCTTTTGGCGGCTGCGGCGGCGGTGGCCATATGGTTGCGCCAAATCGTGTCATTGGTCTCGCCGGCGCCAGCCGTCACGGCCCACAGCCATGCGGCAACCGTAACCATACTTGCCAGCCACTGCCGGCCGCGCTTCAAGGGCTTACTCATGGGAATTTTTCCCCGTAATACGCTTCGCTACTTACGGGCTACGCTTGTTGAATGTAATTCGACTCCGGTACCCTGGGATCAACGAGAAGCTTACAGGAGCAGCGCCATGAAGACTTCGCCTGTCGCCGCTGAATGCATCGAACGCCATCCTGGTGCTGCGCGGGCATAAGGTGTTGCTCGATTCCGATCTAGCCGATCTCTACGAGGTGCCCGCCAAGGTGTTGTTACAGGCGGTGAAGCGCAATCTCGAACGCTTCCCAGTGGATTTCATGTTTTCATGAATAATCAAGAGGTTATGGCTTTGAGGTCACAATCTGCGACCTCAAACAAGCCCAGCCGAGGCGGTCGGCGCACGGCGCCTTATGTGTTTACGGAGCAAGGGGTGGCGATGCTGTCTTCGGTGCTCAATAGCCCGCGTGCCATCGCTGTAAATATTGAGATCATGCGGGCGTTCGTGAAGCTGCGTGTGGTGCTCGCTTCCAACAAGGCGCTTGCGCGCCGACTCGATCAACTAGAGGCCAGCACCGATGAGAAGTTCACGGTGGTGTTCGATGCGATCCGCCAGTATATGACGCCGCCGGAACCGAAGCGTCGGCCTATCGGCTTTGTGCATCCGAAGGAGTGACGCGCGCGGCTTCGCCGATCTCGTCAGCGCCAAACGACAACGCCCGCAGCAGCGGGCGTGCGTGGGAATTTCTCTTTCTTTAGCAGCTAAAGAAGAAGGGGAATGCTACTTTACTAGACCTGACCCCTCGGG
>CAMBCF010000148.1 GCA_945864585.1 Bordetella parapertussis
GCGGCGATTTCGGTACCGATAATGCCGTCGGCGCCGCCGCGATTATCGATCACCACCTGCTGGCCCAGGCGCTCGCTGAGTTTTTGTCCCATGAAGCGGCCGACGATGTCGTTGCTGCCGCCGGGCGGGAAGGGGACGATCATGCGGATCGATTTTGCGGGATAAGTCGTTTGCGCGGCGGCGCTGCCCACGATCACCAGCGCCGATAGACCAAACATGAGACTTGGCATTAGTTTCATTTTTCTCTCCTTATGTCGCGTTGATTCGGACGCCCAACGTTTGGGCTCAGACCGCCGTGGCCCGCGCTGCGCATGGCGCCCACGATTTCGTCTGCGAGCGCCGCTCGGCCGATGGTCCGCAAGCCGCCGGCAAGGCGTCCAGCCACCGATGGGTGCGGACCATCGAGCAATATCCGCAGCAAATCGGAAGCATCGGGCAAGGAGCCGAGAGCGATCTGAGCTGCGATGGGGTTCTGTACGAAGAGCGTCGGGCTTGCTGCGACCAGCGCCGCCGGCAATTTGACCAGACGAAGCCGGCCGCAGTCCTGCGCGGGTGAAGAGGGCAGCAACTTCACGGCTTTGTAAATGAAGAGCGAGCAGCCATTCAGCAGTAGCACAGTCTGGTTTGTACCTTCATTAGCCCAGATCTGAACCTGCTTCGGAACCGTTCTTTCACCGGACGCAGTAGCACTGACTGCTCCGGATTGACGTGCCAGTGATCGCCGAAGCGCTCCGTTGCGTAGTCGGCGATGAACTCGCACATGCTGGCGTACCAGGACGTGGTATCGCCGTCGGCCTCGTCTGGGCGGCGCGGGATGTAGCAGCCGCGGATGACCTCCTTGAGGAAGCCGGCTCGCAGCAGGGCCTCGCGATCGGCGCGTGAAAGCTTCAGCCCGGGGATGGCCTGTAGTCCCCCTTCCTGGAGACCCTTCACGGCTTCCAAGGCGGAGGCGAGTTTTTCGTGGGGCTTTGGCACAAGAGTTTGATGTATTCGAAAGCAAGAGTTTATTGCATATAAAGACAAGAGTCTAATGCGAAACGGTGCAAGAGCATGATGCTAGCTAGAACCAAACCTTGAATGATGCGTGTCATCGTAATATCCTTTGTTCGTTGACTTACGGGTATTGAGGCGGTTCCGAGTAAAACTGTCGCGCCTGAATGGACAGCGTCGCATCGCCTTGTTGCCGGTATGTGTCAGCGCGACGCGGTAGTATGGCAAATGCCATCAAGCGATGACCCAAACTATCTGCCGCCGGAGGCGAATTACTGGTGCAAAGTCGCAGTGATGGAGACTGCCGGCGTTACGCTGGCGGGTGCGTGCGAACCAGCGGCAGGCGCATGATAGTCGCGCTGCGCCACGGGCTGGTAGTGGCGGCTGCATGTGCCGCGCTCGCTGCATGCACGCCGGCGGGGCAATTGCTGTATGCGGTGATACCCGACGGCACAATTCCCATACTGTTGAGTCATCTGCAGCGTGAAAGCGACACCAATCGAAAACGCGTGGCCGAACTGGAGCGCAAGGCCGATTGGCCGGGGCTGGCGAAATTTGCCGAGGAAAATATCGCCAAGGAATCCGCCAACGCAAGCTGGTGGCTGGTGGCGGGTTATGCCTATTCGCGGCAAAAAAATCATCTACGCGCGATTGAGTGCTTTCGTGAAATGGTGCGGCTGGAACCCGATGCTGCAGAAGGCTGGAATCTGCTCGGACAGGAACACCGCATGGCGGGTGATTCGCGGCGCGCGGTGGCGGTGCTGACACAGGCGCTTACCGCGCTGCGTGATTCTGCCCTGACGCTGATGCTGCTGGGCGAGAGTTACAGCGATCTCGGGCAATTTGATCTGGCGGTGCGCCCCTACCGGCAGGCACTGGATATTGACGCGGGTCTGACGCCGGCGTGGGCGGGCCTCGCGCGCGCACACATCAAACGCGGGCAGTTGGCGGAGGCGGAAAGTATCGCGCGCTCGCTGGAGAAAACCCATCCGCAACTGGCGGCGGCCATCAGAAGCGAGATGGGCGCGCCGTTGAAAATTCAGCCGTAAATTATTCGCGGTTGACTGTTCTGCAGACGGGGAATAGATTGCGGGTTGCTGGAAACGGGTGCTTAATAATCCTATAGCCGAGAGGCGAATCGAGACGTCATGGATTCTGTGCAACGCATCATGATTGCAACGTTGATCGCGATAGGCAGTAGCGTTGTCGCGCCCGGCATGCTGCAGGCGCAGCAGAAATTTCCGAGTAAGCCGGTGCGTCTGGTAACGGCGTTCACACCGGGGGGCACCACTGACATACTGGCGCGCTTGATCACGCCCGGGATGAGCGAGGCCTGGGGACAGCCGATAGTGCTTGAGGCCCGTCCGGGTGCGAGTGGCACGCTTGCCGCAGCCATCGTCGCCAGGGCAGCGCCCGACGGCTATACGCTACTCGCAACTTCGGGTGCTTTCGCGATAACCGCGGTGGCGAATCCCAATCTTTCGTACGATCCGCTCAAGGATTTTGTGGGTGTCGCAGAAATCGGCTACGGCACCACCGTGCTGGTGGTCGCGCCGTCGCTCGGTGTCAAGACCGTGAAGGAATTGATTGCGCACGCCAACGCCAGGTCTGGCCGGCCGCTGTTGTTCGGCTCGGTCGGCGCGTTTAGCTCAACTCACCTGAACGCGGAGCGCTTCAGGCTTGCTGCCGGCATCAAGGCCCAGCATGTGGGGTTCAAGGGACAGTCCGAATTCGTGATCGAAATTGTTGCTGAACGCATACACTTCGGCAGCCCGGGATTGATGGTTGCACTGTCGTTCATCCGTGACGGCAAATTGGTGCCGCTGGTGGTGGCGTCTTCGCAACGCGCGCCGCAATTGCCGGATGTGCCGGCAGCACCCGAAGTACTGCCAGGCTGGGGCAGGGACGGGTCGCAGGCGTGGCTTGCGCCGGCTGGCACGCCGCGCGCCATCCGGCAGCAGATCAGCCGGGAGATAGCGCGCAACCTTGCGCTGCCCGAGGTCAGGGAGCGTTTGCAAAACCTCGGATTTCATGCCGCGCCCACGACACCTGAGGAGCACGACAAGAATTTGCGTGCGGACATCGTGTTGTTTTCCCGTATCGTCAAGGAAGCGGGACTCCTGTCCAAGTGAGACGTAGTCGCGGCGAGCGAACGAAGGCGCTGCTACCGGAACGACAGAACTGAAAATACTGCGCGAATCACGCCTGTCGATCAAAGCGCTTTTAACGCAGGCGTAAGATGCGGCGCCAAATGCTGCAGCAGTTCGCTCAGCAGTTTCAGATTGCCCGCCACCACGTTGCCGGATTTCATGTAATGATCCTTGCCCTGGAGATCGGTGACGCTGCCACCGGCTTCGGTGATGAGTAGCGAACCGGCGGCAATATCCCAGGGCGCCAGGCCCATTTCCCAAACCCCATCGAGCCGGGCTGCCGCGACGTAGGCGAGGTCGAGCGCGGCCGAACCCGCGCGGCGCACGCCACTGCTGGTTTCCATGATATTGCGCAGCATGCCCAGATAGGCGTCGAGGTGATGGTGTTCCTTGAAAGGAAAGCTGGTGCCGATCAGTGCGCCTTTGAGCTGCAGGCGCCTGCTGACACGCAGGCGTGTGTCATTGAGATAAGCGCCGGCGCCGCGCGTGGCGGTGAATAAATCGTTGTTGCATGGATCGTAAATCACCGCCTGGGTGATCACGCTCTTGTGTGACAATGCGATCGACACCGCGTATTGCGGGAAGCCATGCACAAAATTGGTGGTGCCGTCGAGCGGGTCGATAATCCACTGATAATCCGACTTCGCCTCGGTGTTAGTGGCGCCGGACTCCTCTGCTAGAATCGAATGCTTGGGATACGCTTCGAGCAGCGTGCGAATAATGGTTTGCTCGGCTTCTTTATCCACTTCGGACACATAGTCATTGGCGGCTTTTTCGCGCACGGCGAGCACATCCAGGTTGCGCGAGGCGCGATTGATCACGGCGCCGGCGCGGCGCGCAGCCTTGACCGCGATGTTGAGCATGGGGTGCATAGTGAGAGCCGTGAAGGGTGAAGGGTGAAGGGTGAATCGTGGAACGTGAGCGGCTGCGCGCTGGATTGTACGTGATATGACTCGGTTATGACTCAGTGATGAATAAGGCGCTTAAAAACATCCGCGTCGTGCTTTGTGACACGCAGCATCCAGGCAATATCGGCGCGGCGGCGCGCGCCATCAAGACGATGGGGCTGACGCAGCTGTATCTGGTGAACCCGCTGCGTTTTCCCGACAAAGAGGCCGCCTGGTTAGCCACCAACGCCGCGGACGTGCTGGCGCAGGTGACCGTGTGCGCCGATCTTGACAGCGCGTTGGCGGGTGTGGCGTTGGCGGTGGCATGCACGGCGCGCAGCCGCGATATTGCCGTGCCTGCCATAGGGGCGCGCGAGGCGGCGGCGCGTCTGGTCGAAGTGGCGTGCACGCAGCCGGTGGCCCTGGTATTCGGCAGCGAGGTGCGTGGCCTGACCACGGATCAGGTCAAGCGTTGCCAGGTGATCGCGACGATACCGGCCGACGCCAGCCACACCTCGCTAAACCTTGCGGCCGCGGTGCAGGTATTGGCCTACGAATGCCGCATGCACGCGCTGGAGGATCCGTTAACGGCGGTAGCGAACAAGCCGCGCAATCTGGCCACGCACGAAGATATCGAACGCTTCTACGCGCATCTGGAACAGGAACTGTTCGCCAGCGGATTTCTCAATCCCGTTTTACCGAAAAGGCTTATGCAGCGCGTGCGGCGGCTGTTTGCGCGCACGCAACTGGATCGCGAAGAGGTCAGAATTCTGCGCGGCATAGTACGCACGCTGCGCGAGCCGAAGCGGCGAGGGGACCGGCAATCCTAATTGTTGTCAAATGCTAATTGCAAAATTTGTCTCAATAACCGATAAATTTAGTAAACTATTCATCAACCTTTTTGTTTTCTCTGTCAACCCCATGTTTTCACGCATTAAAGAAGAAATCGCTGTGGTATTCGAGCGCGACCCCGCCGCGCGTAATTCCTGGGAGGTCATTACCTGCTACCCGGGCTTTCATGCACTGTTGCTGCATCGCGTGGCGCATGCGCTGTGGGGTGCGGGCTTTAAGTGGCTGGGCCGTTACATCTCGCACTGCGGGCGCTGGCTGACAGGTATCGAGATTCATCCCGGCGCGACCATCGGCCGGCGGTTTTTTATCGACCACGGCATGGGCGTGGTCATTGGCGAGACCGCGGAAATTGGTGAAGATTGCACGCTGTATCACGGTGTTACACTCGGCGGCACCTCGTGGAACAAAGGCAAGCGCCATCCCACGCTGGGCAAAGGGGTGGTCATTGGCGCGGGGGCAAAGGTGCTGGGGCCGATTACCATAGGCGATCACGCCAAAATCGGCTCCAACGCGGTGGTGGTGAAAGACGTGCCGGCGGGTGCAACCGCCATCGGCATACCCGCGCGGGTGATTGAGTCGCAGGAGTCTAACGGAAGTTTTGCCGCGTATGCGGTTGGGCGTGACGAGAACGATCCGCTGGCGCGCGCCATCAACGAAATCATCAGCCACAGCAGCGAGACCGACCGGCGCATCGATGAAATTCTGGCGCAACTCAAGCGCCTTGGCGCGTAATCCGGCGAACATGCAGACGCACCCGGGGCAGGTTCTGCGCATAGTTGACTAAATTTGTCGGGATAGGTATAGTTGACAAAATTAGTCGGCAATGCGCTTACCGGCGAGTACGCCTATACAAGCGCTTTTATGCCACCGATAATATTTAGTAACTATATGTTTTTAAACATTATTTAATAGGATATGCCATGCGCCTCACAACCAAAGGGCGGTTTGCCGTAACGGCGATGGTGGATCTGGGGCTGCGTCACGGCGGCGGTCCGGTGACGCTGGCGGAAATCAGCGCACGGCAGAAGATTTCACTATCGTATCTGGAGCAACTGTTCGGCAAACTGCGCCGGCGCAACATCGTCGACAGCGTGCGCGGACCCGGCGGCGGTTATTTGTTAGGCAAGGACATGCGTGAGTTGTCGGTCGCCGAAATCATACTGGCGGTGGATGAACCAATTGATGCCACGCAGTGCGGCGGCAAAGAGAACTGCCACGACGACAACAAATGCATCACCCACGATTTGTGGGCGGCGCTCAATCAGCGGATTTTTGAATACCTCGGTTCGGTGACATTGCAGCAACTGGTGGACATTCAGCGCGTAAAAGAGTCTGGTGTCTCGCCCATGCTGGATATGCGGCCGAGTGTAACCAAGCGTGCGGCGGTTAACTCAGGACTTAGGATTCACAACCCAGTCGTTGGGACTTAGTCCTCATCCCTCATTCCTCATCGCTGTATGTACACCTACTTCGACCACAACGCCACCACGCCGCTGGATGCGGGCGTGCTGGAAGCGATGCTGCCGTTTCTGCGCGAACAGTATGGCAACGCGTCGAGCCGCCATGATTTGGGCATCAGCGCGCGCCGCGCCATCGATCAGGCGCGCGAGCAAGTGGCGGCGCTGGTAAACGTGCGGCCGCCGCAGGTGGTGTTCACCTCGGGCGGCACCGAAGCGAACAATCTGTTTATCAAGGGCGCGGCGGAGATTCTGAAGCCGTCACAAGTCGTCATCAGCGCGATTGAGCATCCCTGTGTCGCTAAACCTGCCGCAGCGCTCGCCCGCCGCGGCTGGGCTGTGCGCAAGCTCGCGGTTAGCAGTGCGGGCAAAGTGGATTTGAAAGATGTGGATGCGGCATTGCAAACACCCACCGGCATGGTCTCGGTGATGCTTGCCAGCAACGAAACCGGTGTGATTCAGGATGTCGCCGCGATCGCGGCGCGCGCGCGCGCCGCCAAAGCATGGATGCACACCGACGCGGTGCAGGCGTTGGGCAAAATCGCCGTCGATTTCGAGGCGCTCGGTGTGCATGCGATGACGCTTTCGGCGCACAAGCTCTGCGGGCCCAAAGGCGCCGGCGCCTTGATTGTCGACAAGCGCATAGAGCTTGCGCCGTTACTCGCCGGCGGCGGGCATGAGCATGGCCTGCGTTCAGGCACGGAAAATGTACCGGCCATCGTCGGCTTTGGCGCCGCCGCCGAGCTTGCCGCCGGCCGTATTTCGGAACTCGCGGCAAAAATGGAAAAACTGCGTGCCAGAGTCGAGCAGGGCTTAACCCAAATGGGCGCGGTGTTATTCGGTGCAGCCTCCGCGCGCGTGCCCAACACCAGTTACTTTGCACTCAAAGGCATCGACGGTGAAACGTTGATTATCGAACTCGACAAACTGGGTTTCGGGGTGGCGGCGGGCGCCGCGTGTTCCAGCGCGAATCCTGAGCCTTCCGCGACCTTGCTGGCGATGGGCATCACAGCGGAAAGCGCCCGTGGCGCCGTGCGTTTTTCGCTGGGTGCGGCAAACACCACGCACAACGTGGATGCGTTCCTGGCGGCGTTGCAAGGCGCCGTCAAGCGGCTGCGCGGCATGACGGCCGTCGCGGTGTGAAATGGGTGAACGGTAAACAGTGAAGAGTGAAGGGTGAAGGGTGAAGGGTGGATATATGACGATACAACTGACTGAAAACGCAGCCAAGCAAATCAAAACGCAGCTTACCCGGCGCGGCAAGGGCATGGGCCTGCGCGTGGGCATCAAAAAGGTCGGCTGTTCCGGCTGGGCCTACACCTACGATTACGCCGACGAAGTGAAACCCGGCGATCAGGTGTTTGAAGCGTTTGATTCCAAACTGGTGGTGGACGACAAGAGCATCGAGTTCATCGACGGTTCAAAACTGGATTTCGTTAAAGACGGCTTGAAGCAGACCTTCAAATTTGAAAACCCGAATGTCGATTCGATGTGCGGCTGTGGCGAGAGTTTTAGCGTCAAGGAGCGGACGTGAGGCGTGAGGTGAATTCACGGTTCCGCCAGGAAAACACATGAGCAGCGTATTAGAAAATCTCGTCAATCAGCCGTACCAGCATGGCTTCGTCACCGCTATTGAATCGGATACCGCGGCCAAGGGACTGAGCGAAGACACCATCCGTTTTATTTCGGCGAAAAAGCATGAGCCGGAATGGCTGCTGGCGTTCCGGCTGAAAGCGTACCGCCATTGGCTCACCATGACAGCGCCGGCATGGCCCAATGTCAACTATCCGGAAATTGATTTTCAGAACATCAGTTATTACTCCGCGCCCAAGTCGAAGAAAAAACTGGCGAGCATGGATGAGGTTGATCCGGAGCTGCTCAAGACCTTCGAAAAGCTCGGCGTGCCGATGAATGAGCGCGCGGCGCTGGCGGGCGTGGCGGTGGACGTGATTTTCGATTCGGTGTCGGTGGCCACCACCTATAAACAAAAGCTCGCTGATGTGGGCATCATTTTCGGCTCGATCTCCGAAGCGGTGCGTGATCATCCGGCGTTGGTGCAGAAGTACATTGGCTCAGTGGTTCCGGCGGGTGATAATTTTTATGCGGCGCTCAATTCGGCGGTATTTACCGATGGCTCGTTTTGTTACATCCCCAAAGGGGTGAAGTGCCCGATGGAGTTGTCCACGTATTTTCGTATCAATACGCAGGATTCCGGGCAGTTTGAACGCACGCTGATTATTGCCGAGGACGGCGCGTCGGTGTCTTATCTCGAAGGCTGCACTGCACCTAAATTTGATACCAATCAGTTGCACGCGGCAGTGGTGGAGCTGATTGCGCTGGACAATGCCGACATCAAATACTCGACAGTGCAAAACTGGTATGCAGGCGACGAAAACGGCGTGGGCGGTATCTACAACTTTGTCACCAAGCGCGGGCTGTGCCGGGGCGTGAACTCGCGCATTTCATGGACGCAGGTTGAAACCGGCTCGGCGATTACCTGGAAGTATCCTTCGTGCGTGCTGCGCGGTGACAACTCGGTGGGCGAGTTTTATTCGGTGGCGCTGACCAATCATTATCAGCAGGCCGACACCGGCACCAAGATGATCCACATCGGCAAAAACACCCGCAGCACCATCATTAGCAAGGGCATATCGGCGGGACACTCCAACAACAGTTATCGCGGCCTGGTGCGCATCGCGCCGACTGCGGCGGGCGCGCGCAATTATTCGCAGTGCGATTCGATGCTGATCGGCGACAAATGCGGCGCCAACACGTTTCCGTATATCGACGTGCGCAATCCCAGTGGAAAAGTCGAGCACGAAGCGACCACCTCGAAGATCGGCGAAGACCAGTTGTTTTATTTTCAGCAGCGCGGCATCGGCGCCGAAGAAGCGGTGTCGATGATTATCAATGGCTTCTGCAAGGAAGTGTTTCAGCAATTGCCGATGGAGTTCGCGGTTGAAGCGACCAAGCTCCTCGGACTCAAGCTTGAAGGCAGTGTGGGATGAGGCAGTAAACCCTTAATTAGCCACAGAGGACACAGAGAAATCGCGGAAAGAAGGTGTTCTCTGTGTCCTCTGTGGCAAAAATGTTTTTTGAACCTGATTGACAACAAATGATAAATTCTGGTGCAACAGTTTTACTCAATATCCGCGGCCTCACAGCGACGGTCGCGGGCGTGACCATACTGAAGGGCATCGACCTCACGGTGCGCGCGGGCGAAGTGCATGCCATCATGGGGCCGAACGGCTCGGGTAAAAGCACGCTCGCCAAAGTGCTGGCCG
>CAMBCF010000149.1 GCA_945864585.1 Bordetella parapertussis
AGGGTATCCAACTGATCAAACAGCGCTGTTATCAGCGCGTCTTTTTCGGCTAAACTCAGTTGCGATAAGTCAGGGCGTTTCAGCATGCCCGGAAGTATCGTATGAATCTACAAAAAGTACAATGCCTCGCTCTAACCTAAATAGTTACAGAATGGGGCTGTTTGTTTCATCGAAGAGTCTCAGCTGCAACAGCAAGTGACCGTCATCAAGGACAAACCCGAGCAACGGGACTCCATCGACTCCGACAGGAACGGTAAAGGTCGGCACCCCGCCATACTGAAAGGTGAAGGTGTTCGATCCAAGGACGGCCTCACACGTATTGCCGGAAAAGTGAAGATCGTATGGCTTGGAGACTCCAGCACGTAGATTGAACGGGTTGGCGTTTGCTTCGCGTACTGACTCTATTGGAAAAAGTCCCGCCGCGATTGTGTTTGACCGTATTCCTCTTGCGGGCATAAACATCTCTGGCGCAGGCTTCGACCTCGGGCAGCACGCGCGTAACCTCTGCCATATCCGTTGCCGCTGCGATCTGCGGGTAGCCCGCTCTTTCCAGCATTTTCGGGAGCTTCGTTTCCAGGGTGCGGACCGTCCATCCGATAGGATTGCCGTCGGCGATCGGATCCATCCGGTAGAGTTGGCCTGTGGTCTGGCGCCCGCGGGTGCGCGCACCCAGCATTATCGGCCCTTCAAGTTTCATATTGGGATTTTCGGGTCCCTAAATGTAGCTTCGTTCGAGATCAAAACAGTGAAACCGCAGCAGGGCGGTTTGTTTGCCGCCGACCTCTGCGGCCACGTCGATGGATACGCCTTGATCCGCGTGGTCCTGAACGTTGCCGTCCCACAATTCATGTTTGACGATAAACGTCAGAGGCCCGGCGCTAAGGGTGGGTGTCGTTGCTGCGTTCGTCATAGTGAGTACTCCTGAGCGGGGTATTGACCGTACTTTAAGCTGCCAGCGCCATCATCGCAGGGCTGCAACGGGGCCTTATTGACACGGTGATTCCTCCAAGTTGGCGCCACTGTAGCGGTGTGCGCCGTTCCCTGCAATGAGGCGCGAAAACGGCCTTGTGGTGTGGGACAATCGCCAGCTGAAGTACGGCGTGCAGCAGGCGCTGGCAAGTATTGCGGCGGGTAGAATGCCCTACCGAAACACTGTTCCGGGCGCGCAGCCTGTGTAAAGGTTGGATAAAATGTTTAAAAACAAAGCGTTAAATAAATTATTCGCGGCAGGCCTGTTATTGTGTTGCGGCGCTGCCGGGGCGGCCGCAAACTATCCGACACGGCCGATCCGCGTGATCGTGCCGCTGCCGCCGGGCACCGCGACCGACTTTATCTCACGCACCTTGAGTGTGCCGCTGTCCGAGGTTTACAAACAGCAGGTCGTGGTGGACAACCGCCCCGGCGCGGGCGGTTTGATCGGCAGTGGCCTCGCCGCGAAAGCGACTCCCGATGGTTATACGCTGGTGATGGTTGCACCGCCGCACACCATGGCCACACTGCTCAATCCCAATCCGCCCTACCATCCGGTGAAGGATTTCACGCCGGTGGCGGGCATTGCGCTGGTGCCGAATCTGCTGGTGGTGTCGCCCAATCTGCCGGCGAAATCCGTGAAAGAACTGGCAGCCCTGCTGCGTGCCAATCCCGGCAAATACAACTTTGCTTCGGTGGGCGTGGGCTCACTGGCGCATATCGGCGGCGAAATTTTTAACCGCGCCGCCGGCGCCAAACAAGTGCATGTGCCGTTCAAATTTTTGGGTGACGCGTTCACCGAAACCATGGCGGATCGCGTGCATTACTTTTTGTTCACTGTGCCTTCGGCTTCGCCCATCGTGCGTGAGGGGCGGCTGCGCGCGCTGGCGGTGAGTGGTTCCAAGCGTTCGTCGGTGTGGCCCGATTTGCCCACGGTGGCGGAAGCCGGCCTGCCCGAAGCAACCTCGGACGGCTGGTTCGGGCTGGTGGGCCCGGCGGGCGTGCCGCAGGCTATCGTCACGCAATTGCATGGCGATATCGCCAAGCTGCTGCGCGATCCGAAAATCCGCGACGCCCTGGCGCGCGGCGGCGCCGAGGTGCCCAACGACACCACGCCTGCCACCTTCGGCAAGCTGATGCAATCCGAGTACGAGCGCTATGTGCGGCTGGTGAAAGAGGCGGGGTTAGGAGCGCAGTAGATTTGGCGTGCGGTTCCAGATTCAAACCATCGCTGGTAGGGTGGGCACGTCGTTTATGCCCACGCGGACTGCCGCTGGGAACCTTGTTGCGGTATCATTCGCTGTGGCAAAAATCGCCATCGAGGGTTGTGACGTGCTGTTCGTGGGCACGCTGCGCTTTGCCCACACTACGATTGCTACGCCCGCCACGGCTCTATACTATCCGCGCTGATAGCAAATTTCCGAATAGCACTTGCCACTGTAGCCGCGGGCAACACCTCCTGATCGGCCAGCGCTTTTAATGCAGCGACCGTGATGTGCGCGCGATCCACCTCGAAAAAACGGCGCAGCAGTTCGCGCGTGTCGCTGCGGCCAAAGCCGTCGGTACCGAGCACGGTGTACGGGCGATCCACCCAAGCGCGTATCGGCTCGGCGAAAGCGCGCACGTAGTCGGTGGCGGCTATCACCGGCCCTGCGTGATCGCGCAGCGATTGCTCAACCCACGTCGTGCATGGCGTGGATTCGGGATGTAACCGGTTCCAGCGCTCGCTGGCGATTCCGTCGCGCGCGAGCTCGGTGAAGCTGGTGACGCTCCATACGTCGGCGGCGACGTTGTAGTCGCTTTCAAGAATTGCAGCGGCAGCAAGCACCTCGCGCAGGATCGTGCCGCTGCCCATGAGTTGCACACGGTGTTTTTGTGTGCCGGCTTCGCGCAGCAGATACATGCCGCGCAAAATGCCTTGCTCCGCACCCGCGGGCATCGCCGGCATGCGGTAATTCTCATTGGTGACGGTCAGGTAATAGAACACATCTTCCTGCTGATCGAGCATGCGGCGCATGCCGTCCTGAATAATCACCGCGAGTTCGTAGCCGTAGGTCGGGTCGTACGACACGCAGTTGGGGAAGGTGGCCGCAGTGACATGACTGGAGCCATCCTGATGCTGCAAACCTTCACCGGAGAGCGTGGTGCGTCCGGAGGTTGCGCCGATCAAAAAACCGCGTGCGCGGCTGTCGCCCGCGGCCCAGATCAAATCCGCGACGCGCTGAAAACCGAAGACGGAATAGAAAATATAAAACGGCAGCATGGTCACGCCGTGCGCGCTGTAGGCGGTGGCGGCGGCGATCCAGGATGACATCGCACCGGCTTCGGTAATGCCTTCCTCGATGATCTGGCCGTTTTTGGCTTCTTTGTAATAGAGCAATTCGTCGCGGTCTTCGGGCTCGTACATCTGCCCGGTGGAGGAATAAATCGCGAACTGCCGAAACAGCGTTTGCATGCCAAAGGTGCGCGCTTCATCGGCGACGATAGGCACCACGTTGGTTCCGATGTCCGGGCTTTTCAGCAGTTGCGACAGCAGTGAAACAAAGCTCATGGTGGTTGACTCTTCGCGCTCGTGTGAGCCTTCGAGTGCGCGCGCGAAGACCGCCAGCTTGGGCGCGGGCAACGCCGGGGCGCTGCGCACGCGCGCCGGCATCGCCCCGCCCAGCGCTATACGCCGGGCTTTTAAGTATTTGATTTCATGTGAGTCTTCTGCCGGCTTGTAAAAGCGCAGCGCAGCTACATCGGCGTCCGCAAGCGGCAGCGAAAAGCGATCCCGAAACGCCAGTAGCGCATCGGTCTCCAGCTTCTTGGCCTGGTGTGCGGTCATCTTGCCTTCACCCCACTGGCCCATGCCGTAACCTTTTTTGGTTTGCGCAAGAATGACCGTGGGGCGTCCGCGACTGCGCGTGGCGGCGTGATACGCCGAATAAATTTTCAGCGGATCGTGGCCGCCGCGCCGCAGCCGGTCGATGTCCGCGTCGGAGAGGTCGGCGACCAGCGCCTGCAGTTCGGGATATTTGTTAAAGAAATGCTCGCGGTTGAAGCGGCCGTCGGTAGCGGCGTATTTTTGCAGTTCGCCATCCACCGTTTCGTGCAGTCGTTGCAACAGCACGCCTTCCTTGTCGCGCGCGAACAGCGCATCCCAATCCGAACTCCACAGCAGTTTGATGACGTTCCAGCCCGCACCGGTGAACAGACCTTCAAGTTCCTGAATGATCGAGCCGTTGCCGCGCACTGGGCCATCGAGGCGTTGCAGATTGCAGTTGACGACGAAGATCAGGTTGTCCAGTTTTTCGCGCGCGGCCAGCGACAGGCCTGCAAGCGATTCGGGTTCGTCCATCTCGCCGTCGCCGACGAATGCCCACACTTTGCGGTCCGAGGCCGGACGTATGCCACGGTCCTCGAGATAACGCATGAAGCGCGCCTGATAAATCGCGTTAAGCGGCCCCAGTCCCATCGACGCATTCGGGAACTGCCAGAAATCCGGCATCAGCCATGGATGCGGATACGACGACAGCCCGCCGCCGCGTGTTTCCTGACGGTATTTCAGCAACGCGTTTTCGCTTAAACGCCCTTCGAGGTAGGCGCGCGCGTAAATGCCGGTCGCCGAATGCGGCTGAAAGTAAACCAGATCACCATCCTGCCCCGCGCGGAAAAAATGATTGAGGCCCACCTCAAACAAATCGGCCGCTGATGCGTAAGTGGCGATATGCCCGCCCAACTCGGGATGCTCGCGATTGGCGCGCACCACCATGGCCAGCGCGTTCCAGCGCACCAGCGCCGTGATGCGTTCCTCCAGCGCCACGTCGCCAGGGTAGGGCGGCTGCCCGGCGAGCGGAATGGTGTTGGTGTATGCGGTGGTGGCGTTGAACTTGAGGCCACGGCAACTGCGCCGTGCGGCATCCCATAATTGCTGCAGCAGAAACTCCGCGCGCGCTTCACCTTCATTGGCGATCAGCGATTGCAGCGATTCCACCCATTCGCGGGTTTCTTGCGGATCGGGATCGGCGGGATAGTTCATGCGAGGCTCGGGGTTGGCGCTGTGATTGAATGCTCGCGATGATAGTCTCTTAGTGTCGCTATGGGCTTGCCATTCTTAGTTGAAAAGCCCGAAGATAAGCAATAATATTGCTTGAAATGGACAAAAACACGAAAAAGAATGCCAGTTTCATCCCGGACGAAACCGACTGGCGCATTCTCGCCGCGCTCCAGGACGACGCGCGCCTCACCAACGCGGATCTTGCCGAGCGCGTGTTTCTATCGCCCTCGCCGTGCCTGCGCCGCGTGCGTGATCTGGAACAGGCCGGTCTGATACGCCGTTATGTGACGCTGCTTGACCCACTCAAGCTGGGGCTGACGGTGAGTGTGTTCATACAAGTCAGTCTGGAAAAGCAGATGCGCGGCGCGCTCGATACTTTTGAAAACGCGGCGCTCGCGCGCGACGAGGTTATGGAGTGCTACCTGATGACGGGCGATGCGGATTACCTGCTGCGGGTAGTGGTGCCGGATATGCAGTCGCTGGAGCGGTTTATTGTGGAATATTTGGCGAAGATTCCGGGGGTATCCAGTATCCGCTCGAGTTTTGCACTGAAACAGGTCAAGTACAAGACGGCGCTGCCGCTGCCCGCCAAGGCGCCACGCCGTCACCGCACGAAATAGCGTGCGAAATGGCGTGCAAAATAGCGACAGTTTTGCCGGGTTGGGGGCTTGTAGCAGCCTTGTTGAAGAGCATTGAAGAACATTACTTGCCAACTTCAGAGGTTTGGCATAATGTCATGATTACTTGGACGAATTGGCGCGGGTTCGAATCACAATCGTGGCGTGTTTATCGCCGTCGCAGCGGACGGTCAGGTGAAATCGCGATAGGCGTTATGCAGGTGCCTGATTTTTTATAATTTATTCTTTGCCTTTGCCTTGGGGAGCAGACATGAACAAGATCAATAAAGACGCGCGTGAGGACTTGCTGGCGCTAACCACCAACAAGCCGCACTGGTCGCGCCGCGACTTCATGGCGGGCTCCATTGCGTCGGGATTTGCGCTGGCTGCGCAACCGGTGAGCGCGCAAACCATTATCAATACCGAAGCGCTCAATATGTACGCGCGCATGGTGCAGGTGCCTACCGACAACGGCAACATCCCCGCCTACTACGCGATGCCGGGGTTGATGAGAACGCCGGCGTCGCCGTCTTCCATGCCCATTGTGGTGGTGGTACAGGAAATTTTCGGCGTGCATGAGCATATCAAAGATGTGTGCCGCCGCTTTGCCCAACTCGGTTATCTGGCGATCGCGCCGGATTTGTTTTACCGCCAGGGCGATGCCACGAAACTCAAAGACAACAAGGAAATTTTCGCGCAGATTGTCAGCAAAGTGTCCGACTGGCAGGTCATGCGCGACATCGACGCCACCGTGCGCTGGGCTGAAATTAATGGCGGCAGCCGCTACAAACTCGGCATCACCGGCTTTTGCTGGGGCGGGCGCATCACCTGGATGTACACCGCGCACAACAATTACGTGAAGGCCGGCGTGGCCTGGTATGGCCGCCTGGAGGGCGAAAAGAATGCGATGACGCCACTGCACCCGATCGACGCGGCGAACAACATCCGCGTGCCGGTGCTCGGCCTCTACGGTGGTGACGATGCCGGCATTCCCGTCAAATCCGTTGAAGCCATGAACGCGGCGTTGCGCACAAAATTGATGAGTGATCCGTCGAATATTCATTTGTATCCCGATACGCCGCACGCGTTTTTTGCCGACTACCGCGCGAGCTACCGCGAAAAGCAGGCATGGGACGCGTGGGACCGTTGCATTGCCTGGTTCAGGAAAAACGGCGTGCGGGCTTAATCCAGCGGGGCCGCAGTAGCATCACAAAAAACGCCCGCTATGGCATGCAGTAGCGGGCGTTTTTTATCCCGATTTTCATCGGTTGCGAGGGGGAATGTATGGGCTTTTTATGCGATCTGTCGAAGTCCTATGCGCCGTTGCTGGGGCGCATTCTGCTGGCGTTCATTTTTTTGCAGTCGGGCTTCGATAAAGTGCTCAACTACGATAAGGTGATCAAGTTAATGGGCGCGCGTGGCATACCCGAGGCGCAGATCCTGCTGCCCGTGGCGCTGGCGGCGTTGTTTATTGGCGGCATCATGACTCTGGTCGGCTGGAAAGCGCGCTGGGGCGCGCTGGCGTTAATTGCGTTCATGATTCCGGCAACGCTTTATTTTCACGGCTACTGGACCTACCCGGAGGCGCTGCAGTTGAACCAGTTTCATCACTTCGTGAAAAACCTCGCCATCATCGGCGCGCTGCTGATGATCCTCGGCATGGGCAGCGGCGCGTGCAGCGTGGATGCCGGCCAAAGCCGTTGAGAAAACCCTAACATCTTAATGCGGTGAGCGCGCCCCAATCTGGTTTGCCGCTCGCGCGCCGCATGCGCGGGATCGAGCCTTTTCATGTGATGGAATTGCTGGCGCGCGCCAAGGCGTTGGAGGCGCAGGGCCGAGACATTGTGCATCTGGAAATCGGCGAGCCGGATTTTGTCACGCCGCGCCCACTGTGCGAGGCGGGCATACGCGCACTGGAACAGGGTGCATTGTTTTACACGCCGGCCCTGGGTCTGCCCGAATTGCGCGAGGCTATCGCGGGCTACTACCAAACGCGCTATGGCATTGCGCTGGACGCATCACGCGTTGTGGTTACCACCGGTTCATCGGGTGCATTGTTGCTGGCCATAGCGGCGCTGGTCAATCCCGGCGACCAGGTGCTGATGGCAGACCCGGGCTACCCGGCCAACCGGCATTTTGTGCGCATGATGGAAGGCGAGGCGATAGGCATCGCGGTGGGCCCCGACAGCCACTATCAGCTAACACCAGAATTGATTGAGCGGCATTGGAGCAGCCGCACGGTTGCGGCGCTGGTCGCAACCCCTTCCAATCCCACCGGCACGCTGATTTCACAGGCGCACTGCGCCGCGATGGCAGCCTTTGCGCAAGCCCGCGGTGGCGCCTTGATCGTCGATGAAATCTATCATGGGCTGGTGTATGAAGGGGTTACGCACACCGCGGCGAATGCGGGCGACAACGTATTCGTCATCAACAGCTTTTCCAAGTATTTCAATATGACGGGCTGGCGTCTGGGCTGGATGGTGGCGCCGCAACGTTATGTGCGCGAACTCGATAAGCTGTCACAAAACGTATTTCTCTCGGCGCCCACGCCGGCGCAGTTGGCGGCGCTGGTGGCGTTCCAACCCGAGACGTTGGCGATCTGCGAAGCGCGGCGCGAGGAATTTCGTGCGCGGCGTGATTATCTGGTGCCCGCGTTGCGCGCACTGGGTTTCCAAATACCGCACACCCCGCCGGGCGCGTTTTACGTGTATACGGATTGTTCGCGCCTGACCGGCGACAGCCACAATTTCGCACTCGATTTACTGGAGCGCGCCGGCGTAGCGATCACGCCCGGCATTGATTTTGGCGTGCATCGGGCGCATCAACACGTGCGTTTTGCCTACACGCGGCCGGTAGAGCGTCTGCGCGAGGGTGTGCGGCGCATCGGCGACTACCTCGCGACGCGGCGTGCGCTACAGGTGTCGCGGGTGTAGTACAATAGGACCTGTGCCATGGATATGACGCCACGATGAAAACGCCGGTGCTTGCGTCTACGCTGCAAAGCGTGCAGCAGCTGATCGAGCGGGAAACGGGCGCGCCGTTGCCGCAAACGACGCGCACCCAGCTCGCCAAGGTGCTCAACGATGCGGTGCGCAATTCGGTGGGCATGGCGGGCAGTGAAAATTTCTCATCGCGTGAAGTCACGGTGCTGCTTACCGACCTGCGCGGATTCACTGCGATTTCCGAAGCCCATAGCGCACCGGTGTTGCTGGAAATGCTCAATCGCTATCTGGTGAAAATGAGCGAGATCGCCATCGCCAATGGCGGCACCATCGATAAATTCATGGGTGATGCGATCATGGTGCTGTTTGGCGCGCCGTTCGCGCACGCCGATGATGTGCTGCGCGCGGTCACCTGCGCGGTGGAGATGCAACTCGCGCTGTTTGACATCAACACCTATCACAGACTAAACAGCCTGCCGGAATGGAGCATGGGCATCGGCATCAACACCGGCACCATGATGGCCGGTTTGCTGGGTTCTGAAATCTACGCCGAGTACACCGTGATCGGCGACGAAGTGAACCTCGCGTCGCGCATCGGGGCCTACAGTCTGCGCGGCCAGATTCTCATCAGCGAGGCCACCTACCGCATCGTGCGTGACCATGTCATCGTCGGCGAACCGATGGATGTCTACGTCAAAGGCAAAAAAGAGGCGGTAAATCTCTATGAAGTGCTGAGCATGCCGTCGCTTGGCAAACAAGTGCCGCGCCAGGAAGTCCGCAAAAGTCCGCGCGTCGAAACCCACATTCCGTTTGAATTTCAAGTGCTCATCGACAAGTCCGTGGCGCCGAAAAAGCATGGCGGCACCATCCTCGACCTCAGCTACAAC
>CAMBCF010000150.1 GCA_945864585.1 Bordetella parapertussis
CAGAAGTAGGCTGCCTTCATCTTGCCCGTCCCCGTGGGCCCGGCCTTGATCGGCGTCTCGTCCATGGCAATAACACGGCCCGCGCGGATCGACGCGAGTTGCGCTTGATGGATCGGCTCCAGCAGCGCCACCGCCTGCTGCATCAGCTGCGTCAGCCAGTGGCGGCTCACCTTGAACCCGGCATCCCGCAAACGCTGATGTTGGCGATACAGTGGCAAATGGTAGGCGAATTTGTCAACCATCATGCCGGCGATGAAACTGACATCGGCGCGGCTGCCGTCAATCACGCCTACCGGGGCCGGCGGGCACGACAGCACTTGCGTGTCGCGCCGCTTGATCAACGGGCGCACATACTTCAACACCACGTAGCTGCCCGGGCGTTGCGCCAGGCGGTGGCTCACCTTCTCGCCGATGACTTCATACGCATCGGGGGTGAGACCTTCTGCCTCCAGGTTGGGCACGTTGATAACTTCGACCGGCACGCGTCTGTCGTCGAAGAACAGTGTGGATTCATCTGCCCCGTCACTGGGGTGCTTGGGTTTATGCTCGCGCTCATGTCTTCCCCCTGTCGTTAAACGTTGCGGGATTGTGCCGGGCTTCGGCTGGGATTTACATAACGCCGACAGGGGACCGGTTACGATCAAGCAGCGGCTACGTGCGCACAGCGCACGCTACTACCCTGCGCTCTACAACAGGCCGCGGGGATGAACAAGAACGGTAACGTTGCCGTTACTTCTTCACCGTCGCCGTGGTCGGCACCGGCATGCCGGGAATATTCACATTGACCACCAACAGATGCGAGCGGGTGGTGATGAACAGCGTTTTCCAGTCGTCGCCGCCAAACGCCACGTTGGTGGTGACGGGTTGCCCGTGCACGATGCGGCCGAGCTTCTTGCCCTTGGCATCGAGAATGTATAGACCGCCTGATCCCCCGCAATAGACGTTGCCTTCGATATCAACCTTCATGCCGTCGGCCCCTCCTGGTTCCGCTCCGCTCAGATCGGCGAATACGCGGTCGCTTTGTTTCGCGGGCAGACCGTTGGGCAGCATGTTGAAAGCGCGAATGTGATTGCGCCGGATGTCGTTGATATACAGCACGCTTTCATCGGGTGAAAAGGTAAGGCCGTTCGGGCCGACGAAGCTGTCGGCCACCAGCGTCAGCGTGCCGAGGTCCGGCGTCACGCGATAGACACCGGGATGCTGAATGTCCCACTGCGGCGGCACCAGGTTGTGACGCGGTACTTTGAAACCAAGGCGGCGACGTGAACTGGTGAAGAATTGCCGGTGATTGACTGGAAGGTCATGTCCAGCGGCGGGCCGATGAACCGGGAAACCTGGTCTTCGGAAATCGCCGGGTAGCTATAGAACTGAAGGGCATAGTTGAGGGAGCGGGCAATACCGACCGCTGGGTCACTGATGGTCCCATCAAGATCGAAAACGAGGGATGCGGGCGAGGTCATGCGGTCAACTTGAAGTCGCCATTATTGGCGACGTTTTACAAGACACCAAACGACGGCAACCTGCCCATCACTGCTGCTGCATGCCGGAAGCCTGCATAATGCGCCGCGTTTTTTCGATATCCAGCCGCACTTTGTCGGCGAGTTGCTGCGGCGTACCGGCGATCACGCGGTGTCCGGTGCTGACCAGGCGCTCGTTGACCTCAGCCGTGTTTACTATGCGCACCACTTCGCGATGCAGGGCCTGCACCAGTGCCGGCGGCGTTTTGGCGGGGGCAAACAACCCGTACCATTGTTCGTGTTCGTAGCCGGGCAGTCCGTTTTCGGCGATCGCGGGCACGTCGGGCAGTTGCGGCATGCGCGTGGCGCTGCTTACACCGAGCACGCGCAGCCTGCCGGACTCCACATGCGGTGCGATCACCACGTATGAGGTAAACGTCATGTCCGATTCGCCCGACATCACGGCGATCGCCGCTGCCGCCCCGCCTTTGTAGTGAATGTTGGTCATGCTTACCTTCGCCTGCAGCTTCAACGCATTGCCCATCAGTTCACCGGCGGCGCCGGCGATGGCGATATTGATTTTCCCCGGCGCGCGTTGCGCCAGCGCGATCAACTCGCGCACCGACTTTGCCGGCACCGAAGGATGGATCACCAGTGCCAGCGGGATGGTTGCAATCTCGCTGATCGCGGCAAAGTCGGTCACCGGATCGTACTCGAGCTTCTTGTACAAGGCAGCGTTGATGGCGTGCGTGCCGGCATTGCCCATCATCAGCACCGATGCGTCCGGCGTGGCGCGCGCGGTGGATTGCGCGGCGATAAGGCCATTGGCGCTGGGGCGGGTCTCCACAATAATGTTGCTGCGCAGACTCTCGCCCAGCCTGGGCGCGATCAGCCGCGCGATAAAATCCGGCCCGGTGCCGCCGGCGCTGCCCACGACGATGCGCATCTGACGCGGGAATTCCTGGGCGCCTGCTGGTAGCGCACACAACGCTGCCGCAAAAGCGAGCGCGTGTACAGCGGTGCGTGTGTTATTCATTTAGCTAACCCCAAATCGATCAAGAACGCCTTTACCGCTGCATGATCACGCTCAAGAAATTTCAGGGTCTCCGCGCGGTTCATGAAATCGCTGACCCAGAAATTGGCTTCGAGTTCTTTTTTCCATTCGGCCGATTCGGTGAAGCGCCGGAGCGCTTCCTCCCAGAACGCGACCTGCGCCGGCGTCATGCCCCTGGGGCCTATGATGGCGCGCCAGGTGGACACCACCGCGTCATAGCCCTGCTCGCGCCAGGTCGGCACGTCGGCAAGCATGCCACCGAGGCGCTTGGGCGCGCCCACCGCAAGTATGCGCACCTGCCCGTTGCGCATCAGCGAGGCGCCAAAGGCCACGCTGATCGGCACCACATCGACATGCCCGCCGAGCATCGCCGTGCTCGCCGCACCCCCGGAAGGGAAGATCACATTGCGCGCCGACTTCGCATCCGCTCCGGCGGACTTTAATGCCGCCGCCACGCCCTGATGATTGGGCCCGCCGACGCTGGTGGCGATGCCGAAGATCAGCGCCGCCGGATCCTTCTTGATGCGCTCGACCAGATCGCGCCCGCTTTTCAACGGCGAGTCGGGCCTCACCGTCACGCACACATACTCACCGAACAAATGCGCCACCGGCGTCAATTCGGCATAGCCCGGCCCGCGCCCGCTGATGTTGTTGGTGAGCAGCGCCTTGCCGCCGAGCACCACATAGTGTCCGTCGCCGGGATGCTGATTGAGATAGGCGTAGGCCACCGCGCCGCCGCCGCCCGGTTTGTTGGTGATCGACACCGGCACCGCAAAATCGCGCCGCTCCTGCATCACGTTCAGCATGATGCGGATAATGCGGTCGGAACCGCCGCCGGGCGCATTGGTGGCGATGATTTCCACCGGCTTGTCGGGCTTCCATGTTTGCGCTTGGACTGGTAGATGCGCGGCGTTGGTGACGATGGCGATCAGCGCCGCCAACAACGGTCTCACCACGGCCGGCATCCGCTGGAACACTGCGTTCGCAATTTTCGTGATCATAGCTGCATCGCTTCCGTTCACACACTCGGGACGGAAAATTTACTCCGAAATGGACCGCCGCGCCAGTGCCGTCCCGGCATTGCGTGCGCATCAAGGTGATGTGGAAGTCATGCCCTGCACCACTATTCCGCGCGGATGCCGGTGCTCTTGATCAGTGCGGCCCAGGTGGCTGTCTCCTTCCTGATGCGTGCGGCCAAATCCGCCGGTGTGCCCGGCTCGGGTTCCAGGCCCTGGCGCGCCATAGCGGTCTGCACGTCGCTTGCGCGCAGCGCCTTCAGCGTTTCACTGTGGATGCGCTGCGCGATGATTTTCGGCGTGGCGCCAGGCACTGTCATCGCGAACCACAGGCCGGCCTCAAACCCGGGATAACCGGACTCTGCAACTGTCGGTAGTTCCGCGAGTAGCTTCGAGCGCTTTGCCCCCGTGGTAGCCAGCGCGCGCAGGCGCCCCGCCTGGATGAACGCTATGGTCGAGGCAACGGTGCCGACCAGTAACTGCACCTCGCCGCCCAGCACGGCGACAGCAGCCGGGCCGCCGCCTTTGTAACGGACCTGCGTTACGTCGATCCCCGCGCGCAGTTTCAACAACTCCGCGCCCAGGTGTATCGCGGTGCCCTGGCCCGCCGAAGCATAATTGAACACGCCGGGTTTTTGTTTGGCCAGCGCGATGAGTTCCGCTAACGTTCTGGCAGGCACACTGGGATGCACCACCACCACCTGCTCGCCGGTGGCGAGCACGGTTATCGGCTGCAAATCCCTCTCGATGCTGAAGGGCATGCGGTACAAGCTGGGATTCACCGTAAGCAAAGTGCTGGTCGAGGTGAGCACGGTGTAGCCATCCGGGTTCGCGCGAGCAACGATCTCGGCGCCCAGGTTGCCACTGGCGCCGGAACGATTATCAACTACCCAGGTCTGGCCCATGCTGTCGGTCAGCTTCGGGGCCACAATACGCGTTACCGCATCGAGACCGCCGCCGGGCGCGGTCGCGACGACTACACGAATGGGGCGGTTCGGATAGGATGTCTCAGCGGCCTGCGTGACAGCGCACATGCCGGTCAGCAGTAAGGCGACTGCGTTTAATGGCGCTATCTTAAGCCGTTGTATACCGGGATTCATACGCTCACCCCAACGTAAAAAACCGAAGTGCATTCCCAAAAAACCTCACCGCAGAGGCGCAAAGTCGCAGAGAACAACCCGCGTAGGGCGTAATCCCATTGCGCCAAATGCGAATTGCAGTGTAGCCATGCGGCGCAATGGGACAAGGGAACACTTGAAGCGAAGCATTGCGCCCTACGCAAGTACTTGGTCTGGGACGCCGTGTTGCCCCGCCGTCTCAATGCCTATTTTGTGGCTTGCTTCGCTGTCGGCGCGCCGATCCAGGGTTCGTCGGCAATGTCGAACAGGCATTTTTCAAAACCTTTGAATTTGTCCGAGCGCTTCGAACGGTAGTTCACCTCAGTGGCTTCCTCCGGCAACTCGGAATAGGCAACAGCTCCGTGGGCCAGACACTTGTCCGCAGTTCCCTCAAGATCATCCACATAGACGCCAAAATGATGCGGTCCGGTGAAATCGAGGCCACGGTCGATTTGATCCTGCTTGAAGTACAGCACCGAGATGTTGATGGCGCCGTCGGTCAGCACCACGCCCCGCGCGCGCGGGTTGTCGAGCCGCCGGATCTCCTCCCAGCCAAAAACCTGTTTGTAGAATTCCGCCTGCTTTTCGGGGTTCTGGCTGGCGATAGCGAGATGCTGAATACGACCCATGGTGTTGCTCCTTGCTAAGGTTGGTGCGTTGTCACGAACGATCAATATAGCGCCAGGCCCGTGCCCGGTCAACGCGCGACTACACGCGGCCGCTATCCATCAAGCTACGCTTTTCGCCGTCGCTTCCGATTCCGCGTAGTTCACCACCACGTCGACGCCATTCAGCGCCAGCGCGCGGCAGATGCGCTGCCCCAATCCGCCGCTGCCGCCGGTAACGATGGCTGCACAACTTTTTGTTCCATATTGTAAATCCTTAACCGCGGGTTACGAAATGAAGGCCATGCTCACGCATACGCCTGCAAAAAAATCAATAGAACGCCGGAACAATCTCATGCGCGAAACGGCGCAGGCTGTCGCGTGAAGCGCCGCCCATGCTGGCGAGCACATACGTGACACCGACAGCGCGCAAGGCTTCGAGTTTGCGTGCGATTTCGTCGGGATTGCCGTACAGCGCAGCCGCCTCATTGCCGCTCGCGGATGCCCCGTAGGCGAGCACATGCGAGCCGCCGATCTGCCCCGGCGTGCGCGCCACATCGATAATGCGCTGACGCTGGCGTGCGTTGCGTTCGAGCGCGGCGTTCTTGTCTGCCGCATCACGCGCCACATACACGTCGCGCGCCAGGGCGACGCTCAGCGGATCGAACACACGGCCGCGCGCCTCGACTTCAGTCTTGAACAGCGCAATGCGCTCACCAATGACCTCGGGCAGCGCATACTGATCGAGCAACAGGTTGCAGCCGCGCTCGGCCACCTTGCGTATGGATTCAGCACTGCCTGCCGCCATCCACAACGGCGGATGCGGCTTTTGCGCGCTGGGCGGTTCGACCACGATGTTGTCGAAATTCCAGTAGCGGCCGTGGTGCGAAAAGCGCTCGGTCCTGGTCCAGGCCTTGAGCATGACATCGAGTGTTTCGTCAAAGCGCGCCTCGGCTTCGTCTGCCGGCACGCAAAACCCGCTGAACTCGGTATAGCGGTAGCCCTTGCCGATGCCCAGATCGAGGCGCCCGTCCGACAGCAGATCGAGTGTCGCGGCCTGCTCGGCGAGCAAAACAGGGTTATGCCACGGCAGCACCATCACCGCCGTGCCGACTCGTATGCTCTTGGTGCGCGCCGCCAGCCAGGTAAGCAGATTCAGCGTCGCAGACAGTTGCGTCCAGCCGGTGAAGTGGTGCTCAACCATAAAAGTGCTGTGATAACCGAGTGCGTCGGCTTCGACGTTATAGTCGATGCAATCCTTGAATCCCTGACCGACCACGCCACCGCCGGCCGCGATCGCCTGGGCGCCACCAAAAAGGCCAAATATCATTGCGCGAATTGCTTCAGCTTCATACCCGCATCCTTGATTGCTTGCGCCCACTTGCTTGTAACGATGTTCGTACGGTGGTCGCCTAACCCGCCATGCCGCGATGCGTACACACAACGGCGGGTTACGGCGACCAAACCCGTCGCCTAACCCTCCCTACAACTTCAAAGTCATCGCCAGCCACGATGCAACTATCCCCGCCACATGCTCCTCGCGATCGTTGTAAAAATGGTCGCAGTTGGCAACGATATTCACCTCGCACGGCCCGCCGCACGCTGCCTGAAATTCTTCTGCCGGATAACGCTCGCGATCTTCCTTGTCGCCGCGTATCGCCAGCACCGGGCATTTGATTTGCGGTGCGAGCGCGATGGTGTCCGGCACCGATACGATGCGGTCGAGAAAACTTTCCGCGCTGATCACATACCACCAGCCCGGCATGAACATGAGTTCTCGTCCGCGGCCCGCGGCGACGAGTTCGCGCGCCTGCTGCGTCAATATGTCCAGCTTGCCTGCCGCGAAAAGGTTTTCGCTGCCGCCGGAAGTATCCTGGCGCACGCTGCCGCGTCCCGCCGACAGCAGCACCAGTGCCGGCGTATGCGGGTGATCGGCCACGTGACGCGTGGCAAGCATGCCGCCGTTGCTGTGGCCGATGATCACCGGATGCGCGTATCTACCATTGCCGCGCGCGGCCAGCCACTGCGCGGCGTATCGGTTATCGGCAATTGCCTGCGCCGTGGTCTGGAACGCGCCGCCTTCCGCGGCACGGCTCGCGCGCGTGGTGAGTATGTCATGCCCGCGTCGATTAAACGCCAGCACCGCGAGTCCAAGCCGGGTCAGCAGCGGCGGCAAAAAGCGCGCGCCACCGCTGTAAAAATTCATGGTGTTGCCGTGGAAATATAGCGCGGCGCCTTTGGCTGGCCCGTCCGGCTCGTGCAGCGCGCCATCTATAGGGTTGGTGTCGGTTTGAATGGTGATGAGTTGGGTGCGCATGGCGTTACGCTTGCAGCCTAGCGCCACATGCGCTGTATCACGCCGTCGCGCGCGATCATATGCTTCACCGACGCCGCGACGTGAATTGCGATCAGCGTCATAAAAATAATCACGGTAACGTAATGCACCTGACTGCAAATATCCTTGTAGGCTGGCGCATCCCAACCCCAGTGCGGCAGGGTGTTACCGAAATACTTGATCGGGTATTTGCTGAACGATGACCCGAGGTAACCCGACAGCGGCATGATGATCATGCACGCATACATGGCGAAATGACTGATCTTCACCGCCATGCGCTGCCACGCCGGAATATGCCCGGGCAGCGGCGGCGCGCCGTGCGTTACGCGCCACACCACGCGCAGCAGAATCAGCAGCCCCAGCGTCAAGCCGATGGATTTGTGGAGGTTGAACCAGTAAGCGCGCACGCCCGGCGGGCTCTTGGGAATCTCGATCATCCACCAGCCGAGCGCGATCTGCGCCAGCACGCCGAGCGCGATCAGCCAATGCAGAATAACGGCAACCCGGGTATAGCGCACGGCGTTGCTCACGCGCGCTCCTGCATCGCTACTTTTCTCCCGCGATAGTGTATGCCCATAGCGCTTCGATATCCTCCGCGCTCAGCAATCCGCCCCACGGCGGCATCTGATTTTTACCTTTGCTTACCGAAGTCAGATAGCGTTCTTTCTGATCTCGCGGAAATGCACGTAAATTAAACGCGCCCTGCGGATCAAGCATTTGCGAGCCGTGGCAGGGCGAACAGTTCTGTGAATAGATTGCCGAGCCTTTTGTGATTTGATCGGGGGACGGCGTGCCTTGTGCCTGCACTATCGTGGTATGCGCCAGGGCGCACGCCACGATTGCAGTAAAACGAATGTAGTGGAACAAAAATTAATCCCTCAGTGCAAACGTCCACACCGATCCGCCGAGCGGCACGTTGGGAAAGCGGGCGCGGCTGGCTTGACCGTACAGGCCGCCATACCCTGACAGCACCGTGACGTACTGCTTACCCTGATGTGTCCAGGTAATCGGCTGCGCATTCACGCCCGAACTCAAGCGGTATTCCCACACCGTTTCGCCGGTGTCGGCATCCATCGCATAGAATTCTCCCGTGTGTTTGCCGGTGAACAACAGACCGCCGCCCGTGGCCAGCATTGCCGACCAGTTCTGAAAATCCTTCAGCGGCACGCGCCACTTGGCCTTGGCGGTCAGTGGATCGATGGCTTCGACATGCCCCACCACCTCACCTGGATTGACGGCCGGATAACGGTTCGCCATGCCCATATAACGCAGCCCCGGCTTGAACGGCGCAAGCTCGGTGAAACGATAGAACGAGCCTTGATGATTAGTATTGGCGTAGAGCAGGCCGGTATTGGGATTAAATGCGGCGTGCGGCCAGTTTTTCGTGCCGCGGATGCTGGGCCACATTTCGATTTCACCGCCGGCGCGCAGCTTTTTGGAGACGTCCGATTCCACCGGGCGGCCCGTGACCATATCCACGTGTGTGGCCCAGTTGACCTTGCCAAAAGGCTTGGCCGAAATGAGTTTACCGTTGGTACGGTCGATCACATACAAAAAGCCGTTGCGGTTCATCTGCATCAAGACTTTGCGTTTCTGACCGCCAACGTAACTATTTAGGTTAGAGCGAGGCATTGTACTTTTTGTAGATTCATACGATACTTCCGGGCATGCTGAAACGCCCTGACTTATCGCAACTGAGTTTAGCCGAAAAAGACGCGCTGATAACAGCGCTGTTTGATCAGTTGGATACC
>CAMBCF010000151.1 GCA_945864585.1 Bordetella parapertussis
CGCTTCAATCGACGCTTCTACCCCTTCAACGCCTTCCGCTCCCTGCTTGGCATCGCGGGTAAAGTTACCGCGCCAACCTATGCCGATCTTTATGCCAAAAAATCACGGCCCACTACATCTAGTAGGTGTGTGTGACAACCCGATAAGCACGATTCAACCTTGCCCCCCAACGCTTTCAAACGGGCCGCGAGCACGTTCGCTATCTTGTCGAGTTCTTCAGGTTCGCGGCTGCCGGACTCGATAGCGACCAATTCTTTTAACGTGTTCATCAACGCAGGTTTTTCTTTTTGCGCGAGCGACCATACGGGTTCCAGACCTGCCGCACACACCGCGGTTGCAAAGCACAACCATAGAGATACAATGTAACTATATGTTTTTAAGGGATTTTTCATGATTGTCCCTGGTTAGGTTTTGTTCCAAAGCGAAGCAACCGCATCGATAGTGGCATCAACCTCGGCAGTGCCGATATGCCGCTGTGTCACAAAACGCAACGTCGTTGCAGATGCAGGACTGACCCGCACACCTCTGCGCTCAAGGTCCGCCGACCATTGCGCGGCGCTACGCGATTTTCTTCCACCGTCGCTCACATCGACTCGCACGAGATTGGTTTCAACCTCGCGCGGATCAACCAGGCTCGCATCGATGCGATGCAGCCCTTCGGCCAGCCGCCTGGCGGTAGCGTGATCTTCCTGCAGCCGATCAACCATCGTCTCCAGCGCGACGATGCCTGCGGCAGCCAGCGGCCCCGCCTGACGCATATTGCCGCCGACCATGCGCCGGAAGGTGCGTGCACGTTCGATAAACGCGGCGCTGCCGCACAGCACCGAACCTACGGGCGCGCTCAAGCCTTTTGAAACGCAAAAACCAATGGAGTCGGTGTATTGCGCAATCTGTTTCGCATCAACGCCCAGCGCTGCCGAGGCATTGAACAAGCGCGCGCCGTCGGTATGCACCGGCACGCCGTTTTCGCGCGCAAGTTCGTGAACGGCCTGCATATGTGCCAGCGGCAACACCGCGCCACCGGCCTGATTGTGTGTGGTTTCCATGCACACCAGCGCGGTGCCGAGGTTGTTGCGCGTTATGGGGCGTATTTTTTCACGCAAGGCGTCAACATCCATTGCGCCCCTGGTGCCAGGCACGCCTTTGTGAAACATGCCGGCAAGCCCCGCGATACCGCCCAGCTCCGACACCAGTATGTGCGCGCTGGCTTCGAGCAGCACTTCACCGCCGCGCTGCGCATGCGCGAGCACCGCCACCAGATTGGTCATGGTGCCGCTGGGCATAAAGGCGCCGGCTTGCTTGCCGGTGCGCTCGGCGGCGAGCGCTTCGAGCTTCATCACCGTTTCATCACCGTCGCGGGAATCGTCGCCGTAGCTCGCTTCGCGCATCGATTCGAGCATGGCTTCGGTGGGGCGGGTGATGGTGTCGCTGCGTAGATCGATCATGGAAGCACTCCAGAAAATTCCCGAGGGTACGTTACATCTCGCCGTAGTGTATCCGCCGATAAGGCGCAGACACAATGGCATCATCCACATGCAAATCCCAAAGCTCAGCCTGCCGCGCCGATTCGTGTGCCGCAAACAACGCCTTGAATCGATTCAGGCTGGTGATCTTTTCGCCGCGCAAACCAAAGCCGCGCGCGATGGCTGCGATGTCACCGCGGCCATGCATGGATTCCTGCGCGTCGTAGCCTTGCGCTCTGAACTTGTGCACCTCGGCGCCGTAACCGCCGTCGTTCACCGCGCAGATCAGCATGCGTATGCCCTGGCGGCGGATGGTTTCCAGTTCCTGAATGTGCATCATCAGGCTGCCGTCGCCTTCAATCAGCAGCAGTTTGCCATCGTTGCGTGCGGCGGCCATGCCGATCGCAATCGACAATGCCGAGCCGATAGCGCCGAAGTCGTTGATCACGTGTACGTTCTCGGCGCGGCGACCATAGAAGTGCGTCACCATGATGCCTGCGAAATGTGCGCCGCCGCTGACCACGGTCCAGTCCTTGGGGATAGCCGCATCGAGTTCGAGCATTGCCGGGCGCGGATCCACCGTGCCTTCCGCCACCAGAAATTCTTTTGAGTCGGGCCGCGCCGCCATCGCCGCGATCTGGTTGGCGAGCAGGGGCGAGCGCGCACCGGCTGAAGCATAGTTGCGCTCCACCAGCTTCGCCAGCACGGCCTCGGCGGCGGCTTTGGCGTCCGCCTTGATGTGCATGTCGGCGATGCGCAGCCCCTGGTAGAGGCCGCGCGGATTGAGGTCAATCTGCACCGCCTTCGCATTCGGGTAGAGGTAGCCGGCCTCGGTGGTGTAGTGGCCCAGGCCCGCGCCGACACCGATCAGCAGATCGCACGCGGCAAACGCCTCGCGCGCGAGCGGGCTCGCGTACGCGCCGGCGACGCCGATGCCGTAGCGGTTGTGGTCAAACAGTCCCTTGGCGAAGAGTGAGGTTGCCAGCAACGCGCCACAGCGCTCGGCCAGCGCCTCCAGCGCCGGCGCCGCAGCAGCGCGCATCACGCCACGCCCGGCGAGGATGATCGGACGCTTCGCTTCCGCGATCATCAGCGCCAGCCGCTCCACCAGCACCGGGTCAGGCATGGGGCGCTGCGGCGTGGGCATGAGTTCGGTGGAGGGCGAATACTCCGCGCCCCACGGAAACGGGGCTTTCTGCAAATCCATCGGCACACCCAGCACCACCGGGCAGCGCTCCTGCCGTGCGGTGTAGAAGGCTTCGCGCACGGTGTCGAGCATACGGTCCACGCTTTTCACCGGCAAGTAGCGCGCGCCGGTCGCGGTGGCGAGCGGCCCGAGTTCGAGTTGCTGCACGTACCATGCGGCTGATGTCGGCGAGTCGCCCGCGAACACCACCAGCGGAATGCTGCCGCGAGCAGCGGTGGTCAACGCCGTCATAATTTGCGTGAACCCGGGGCCGCAGGTGACGGTTGCGATGCCCACCTTGCCGGTGTGGCGGGCATACCCGTCCGCCATGGCAACGGCGCAATGCTCATGCCGGGCGTGCACCACGCGCACGCCGTACTTCTGCGCCATGATCGCGCCCCAGTACATGTTGGCGTCGCCCAGCAGCGCAAACATCGTATCCACCCCTTCTGCGACGAAGGCCTGCGACAATACTTCGTATCCATTCAGCTCGCTATCCTTGCTCATGCGTTCCCCTTGTCGTTTTTTCCAGCGCTTTTGCCCACCATGCTGCGCGCGCCGTCGAGTAACGCGCGCCCCAATATTCTTGTTCCGGAAGCGGCTTGCGCCTGCTCGGGCACGCCGTCGCCTCCGCCTGCGCGCCGCTCTGCGATAACGCGTGCGATATTGGCGGCGAACTCCGCCAACAACGCACGCGCGACATGCACGCCGCCCGCCGAGGCGAACATCTCCAGGGGGCCGGCAACCTCGAACCCACCCTCCAGGGTGACATCCGTGATGTCGGCGCCGCGCGCCTCCAGCTCGAAGCGGGCACGCGCGCGCGACGCACCCTTCTGGTCGATGCCGCGCGCCTCGATCAGGCAGCGTTTGACGGGATGATCGTAGGTGAGCCGCGCCTCACCACGAAACACCGCCACAGTGGGGCCGAACTTGAACGTCACCTTGCCGCGATGCGCGCCATCCGGCGTCAATTCGGTAAGCTCTGCGCCGGGTATGCAGGCTGCAACCACGGCCGGATCCGACAGCAGCGGCCATACCTCGTCCGGCGGCGCCGGAACCCGAAACTTTTCCTGCAGATTGATCACACGTTCTCCCTGGTTATTTATATCAAAACAATGCGTTACGAAATTTTCGCTGCCAGAAGATAATCACTAACTTCGGCAAACCCGGCACCGCAGCGTTTCACGCTGACGTAGGCGGGCAGTGGCGCAACGCGTGCGCCAAATTCCAGAATGTTGGCAACGCCGACGGCGTGCGGAAAGTAGCCGAACATCGGTGCGTCGTTCGGTGAATCACCCACGAAAATGTAACGCGCGCGCGCCGCATCGAGGTCAACGCCGAACGCTTCGCGCATCAATGTCTTGCTCATGCTCAGTTTATCGTAATCGCCAAACCAGCCGTTGACGTGGATCGAGCTCACCTTGGCGGTGAGGCCGTGCTTTTCCATGCGCATCACGATTTCGTCGATGGCGGATTGCGGCAGCGGCGTTACATCCTCGCAGAAATCAATCGCCAGATCGGTTTCGCGGTAGGGCTGGTCGGCGGCAATCGCAGTGCCGGGCACGGCTTTGAGAATCTCCTGCGCGATTTGCGCGAGACGCGTGCGGTGCGCAGCGCGCGTTGCCGCATCGTCTACAAAATGCCGCCGCATCCTGCGTGCGCCAGTGTCATAGCGAAAATAAAACGCGCCGTTCTCGCCCACCACGCCATCCACCGGCCACATGCGTGCAATGTGGTCACACCAGCCTGCAGGTCGGCCGGTCACCGGTATCACCAGCAGCCCGGCTTGTTGCAGGCGCTGCATCGCGCTGTAGGCCTCGGCAGTGATGCGGCCTTCGCTACTCAAGGTGTCGTCGATATCGCACAACACGCCGCGTATGGCGCGCCGCGCATCGAGTGGAAATTCCGTCAGCGGTTTCATACGGTAAGGCGCTACGCCATGCCTTCCACTTCCACCATCGCCCACACCCGCCGCAGCGGGCCGCGCGTGCGCATCAACTCTGCGGCAGCGTCCTGCGCCATTTGCGGCTCGATCCATTGCGGCTGGCCGAGCGTGCACGAAAGGTAGGCGCGATGCGCGTTTTCTTCGAGGAAAAACGCGCCAGCAACACTTTCCTCGATGTCGCCGCCGGTGACCACGCTGCCATGCGCATAGAGCAGCGCGGCACGATGCGCACCGAGCGCAGCGGCGAGTGCGACGCCGCGCCCGGTGGTGCTCACCAGTCGCGGGTCTTTATAAATCGGCAGGCCGTCGGCGAACAATGTTCCCATCAGATGGATCGGACGCAGGGTGTGCTGCGCACTGGTGGTGAACGCGGTGGCGTGCATGCCGTGGTAGTGAATAATGCTGTGCACATCGGGCCGCGCGCGGAAGATTTCATGATGGATCGGCGCTTCGCCGGGCTTGTCACCTTTGCCCGCGAGCTGGGCGCCATTCATGTCATACACCAGCATGTCGTCGGGCGCGATGATGAGGCCCAGCGAGTGGCGCGTGAGCATATAGTTGTCGGTGCCGGGTAGGCGCACGCTCAGATGGCCAAAGCCTTCGATGAATCCGCGGCGATACAGAAAACGCCAGGCCTTCATGCATTTGTCCATCAGGACGGCTTCGGCGGAGGGCATGCGGCTCCTTTATCCGATTGCGTTCGGCGGTGCGGGATGCGGATCAAACCCAAAACGCTGCGGCACTTCCGCGGCACGCATCGTCGCAAACGGCACCGGGCGCTCGTGGAACTTGAGTGACAGCAACGCTGGTGGAAGCGGGCGCTGATGTTCGATCAGTTCCACCACTTCGTCGAATGCGCTTTCTTCGACCGCGTTGCCGTTGACGTTGATCATCGAAGCGAGCAGCAACGGATCCAGATCCTGATCGTGTATCAAGCCGACGCCGCGATCAGTCTGCAGCAGTACCGTGCCTTGCTCGTCGATCCATGCGCCGAGCAGGGTGTTGACCGCATCGCCCACCTGCGTGGCCAACGCCAGCGGCGCATTCAATTCATTCGTCACGCGATAGACAAACGGCGTGTAATCCAGATCGACAAACACGCGCTGCGGGCCGTTCTGGAAATACCAGCAGCCCGCATCGTCCTGAAGATAGTTGCGGTTGATGAAGGCGTTCAGAGCTGCGTTGCCGATGGTTTCGCGTTTGATCAGCCAGTTGCCGCGGCGATCGAGCGCGAGCCAGCCGTAGACGGCCGGTACGTTCGGCCATTTGGCCATGGCGCGCAGAACGATTTCATCCATGGCTCTGCCTTTAATTCATAAACGTCTTGATCCATTGCCTGTATTCGCCGTTGTGCGTCATTTTGTCCATCTCTTCGGTCGAGGCGATTTTGGACTTGAGATCGGCCGCCGCACCGCCGTTGTAGAGGTGCGAGTAAATTTCGCGCAGCACTTTTACCGCACCGGCAAGCGGTTGATGGCCTTGCAGCATGACGCGTGCGCCGGCGGCTGCAAGCGCCTCGCGCGTCATCGACGCCGGCGCGGAGCCCATGATAATCGGCAGCTTTGACGCCGCGTGTATGGCCTTGACTTGATCCAGCGATTCCACGCCGACGGCAAAGATGCAGTCCACGCCGCAGGCCGCGTAGGCCTTGGCGCGCGCGCAGGTGGCCTCGGTGCCTTCGACTTTCAGCGCAGCGGTGCGGCCCGCAATCACGGTGGCGGGGTCTTTCTTCGCGGCCACCGCGGCTTTTAATTTGCCGACCATTTCCGCGGTGGAGATCAGCTCATCTTTTTCCTGGCCAAAGCGTAGCGGCAGAGCGGTGTCTTCAATGCTCATCGCGGACACGCCCGCATGCTCGCATTCGATCACGGTGCGCATCACGTTCAGTGCATTGCCGTAGCCGTGATCGGCATCCACCAGCAGAGAAATATCCGATGCGCGCATGATGCGGCGTACCTGATCGGCGAATTCGGTGAGTGTCAGCACGATCAAATCGGGTGACGCCAGCGTGCTGTTCGACGACACCGAGCCGGCGAGGATGCCAAGTGTGTAGCCTACGTCCTGCGCGATACGCGCCGACAGGCCGTCATACACGCTGGCGGGCGACAGGCATTGGGTTCCATTAAGGATGGCGCGCATACGTTGACGCTGTTCGGTGGGGGTCAGGCTCATGAGGACTCCGTAGTTAAAAACATTAATAAAAACAATTAGTTACGTATTCAAGCCAGTAGCTTGTGCCGCAAGCCGCATCGTAACCGAGTTATTGCGTACGCGCGTCGAATTGCGCAGGACGTAAATGCATTAATGCACCGTCGGGCCGTCACCAGCAACCGTCGTGCGATGCAATACGCGCGCATGCTCGGTAATGGCATAAGGCCGTGCGCGATGCAGCGCCGCGCGATTGTCATACATCACCAGGTCACCGATTTGCCAGTGGTGCATATAGGTCAGTGCTTCGCGCGTGGCGAATTCCAGCAGTTCGGAGAGTAACGCACGGCCTTGTTCCTCGGGCAATTCGCGGATGTGCGAGGCGTGTGAACCTACATAGAGCGCCTTGCGTCCATTCACCGGGTTGCTGCGAACCATTGCCTGCGGCACCGGCGGAAAGCGCTGGTCTTCCTCTTCGTTGGTAAGTTTGATGCCGGTATTGCGGCGCGAGTAGGCGTAATGATGTATCGCCGCCATGCTCTCAATTTCACGCTTGCGTGCTTCGGGCAGCGCGTCGTAGGCCGCGCGCAGGCTGGCGAATTGAGTTTGTCCACCGTCGGGTGGCAGCACGCGCGCGTGCAGCAGCGAGGCTTTGGCCGGCACTTTTTTGAACGAGCTGTCCGAATGCCAGTTGCGCTGGCCGATGCGGTAGATCAGGCGCGGGTCATCGGCCGCCATCAGTTTGCCCTCGGGATCAAGATTCGAAATCACCGAAACTTGTTTCACCGTAAAGTTATTGGCGATATGGCCCTGCGTGGTTTCCAGTGCGCCGAAGCGGCTGCTGAATGCGATCTGGCTTTCGTCATTGAGATTTTGCCTGGGGAACACCAGCACGGAGTAAGTCTCGAAAGCATTTTCGACTTCCGCAAAGGTGGCGCCATCCAGCGGGCGTGTGAGATCGACGCGAGTGATTTCCGCGCCGAACACAGGAGTAAGTTGCCGAACAGTGATGGGCATGGCGGTTCCTTGCTGGTGAGTAACGCTGCTGCGCTGGCAATGACTGTGGATCAGAATTGCATTTATGATAGCACCGAGTTCACAGATAATCCCCGCGTCGTCATTCTGGCGCAGGCCAGTATCCCTTCCCTCTGACGTACAGGTTACCGCAGCGACCAAGCGCACGGCCAAGACCTGCGCGACCGTTCGTGAGACGAGCCTGAATGTGTGGGTCGAACTCGCTATTCAGGAGAAAGCCGCCAGAGACAGCAAGGCGTTCAATCTCGATGCGATGAACAAGGACCTCGCAAAGATTGCCAAACGCTACCTGCCGGGCAAGGTCGCGACCCATGCGCAGATGCTCGCCATGGCACAGCGTGTTGCCGCAGAAGATACGCAGGAAGGTTTTTCCGTTGAGCATTATTCGGAGAAGCAAAGGGCGCTCAAGAGGAGAGGTAATTCCGCCCGCGCTCACCGCTGATGAGCCGGCCTCGAAAACCGGACTTATGGGACGACCGATAGAGTGAATAGTGAGTTGGACGCTTTCTTCGGACAACGCATTACTCGACTGAGCACTCTGGCGGCAACGGTCAAGATCAATCAGGATAAATCCAAACCGCAACTCCTGCAGATAGCGGAGGTCGCGGGTTGGGCGCACGGTGCGTGGGTGCGTATCCATCCTTTTGCCAACGGCAGTGGACGGACTGCCAGACTCATTGCGAATTGGGTGCTGGTCCGTTTCCGCTTGCTTCCAGTCGCCAAGACCGGCACACCCCTATGGAACGGCAGCCGTTGCATCCATGCGGGGCGATCACCGCAAAATTACTCAGTTAATTGTGGAGCTCCTGCTCGAAGACCCGCGGAGTTAGGCGCGGGCAGGGGTCTCCCATATTGCGTTTGCCATCGCATTAAAATGGGAAATGGGAGACCTGACACCTGCACTCGTGCGGATTGAGGCAAAGCGGGCGCTGTGAGGGGCAAGATTTTAGGGAAATCCGCAGGGCTTGAGCGAACTTTTCACGCGATTGCCGCTTCGCCGGGCAGGGGATGGAATGCCGTTTGGTGAAAAAGGGTGCTTAAAATAACTATCCCCGGATTTCTCGCTGCCGCCGCAGGCGCAGGACACCCCGCTGCACAAACTGAATTGACGACGGAGCGGATATAGCGGCGATTCATACGGTTGCGTGATTCTCTTCAGAGCGCGCGTGAAGACACCGTAAGCATTCGTGTAACCTGCGTTTGATTTAGATCAAAAATCTCACGCGATGGTGATTGCATTGCGCTACGAAAGGTGTAGCCTTTCACACAGAGGACGCTGTTGTCTTGCTGTTTATTTTACGTTTCACCGGCACTTTTATTCCGGTGTGTATCACCGCGAAGTGGGGTGAAGCGGTGAGGTAATGAGGTTGATGGGGAAGGTGGCTCTTCCGATTCGGAGGCGGTGGACGTAAGCTTGCCGGCCTT
>CAMBCF010000152.1 GCA_945864585.1 Bordetella parapertussis
AGCCGCCCTGGCCTTGAGTTGAGTATCAATAGCGGCGCGGCGTGTATTAAAGCCGGCGATCACTTTGCCGTCGCTCAGGAGCCGGGCCTCATACTCACCGGCGGTTTTTAATTCAATGTCGCGCGCGCCCAGAAAACGATGGCCGTGCGTGGTGCGGCCGGCAGCAAGACCCAGCGCCTGCACCTCAATAACATCCGCGCCGTGCAACGCCACCAGCCCGTGCGCGGGCCGCACGAACTTGACGGTCTCGGTGCTCCCGTCGTTATTTTGCACCTGGTAACTCATCACCTTTAGCATCGGCAAACGCGCGATGGCTTTTGCCAGCGCGTCCAGCAGGCCCGCTTGCAAGGTAAGCCCTGCGGCCAGCTGCGGCAGAAACAGCATCACCAGCTTGCCGTCGTTCGCTTTTTTGATGGCGGACACCGCGCTTTCGTCGCAGCCCAAAGCGGCGAGTTTTTTCAGCAGTGCGGCGGTGGGCTTGCCGGCGGCGTCGAGGCCGACTTTTTCCGGCAGCAGCCGTTCTTCGGTTTGGCGATCCGGCGCTTTACCCAACACATTCGACAACAATGCCGCCAGCCGCCGTGGCGTGGCAAAAATTTCTGTCGTGCAATTCGCCGCCAGCAGCCCGCCCGCCGCAAGTTCATCGCGCAGCCCGTGGGCGAACGCCTCCCCCAGGCGTTGCAGCGCCTTGGGCGGCAATTCTTCGGTAAATAATTCCACCAGCAGCGGCGCGCCGCCTGTGCCGGTCACCGTGCGGCTCCTGCGCGTATGGCTTTTACTTCGTCAATTTCTTCTTTGGAAACAGATACTTGCAGTGCTTCGTCGGTGGCGCGTTCAAAACCGCGTAGTTTGCGCGAGTGGTAATACGCCTGCGCCGCCGCCCGCGCCAGCGCGCGCACGCGAGCGATGTAGGCCGCCCGTTCGGTAACCGAAATCGCGCCGCGCGCATCCAGCAGGTTAAAGCTGTGCGAGCACTTCATCACCATTTCATAACCCGGCAGCGCCAGCCCCGCTGCAAACAGCCGCTTCGCCTCGGACTCGAACTGTGCGAACTGCTGCAGCAGCATGTCGACGTTGGCGTGTTCGAAATTGTAGGCCGATTGCTCAACTTCGTTCTGGTGATAGACATCGCGATAGGTCACGCCGGGCGCCCATTGCAAATCGAAAATGCTCTCCACGCCCTGCAGATACATCGCCAGGCGTTCCAGGCCATAAGTGATTTCGCCCATCACCGGCTTGCACGCTATGCCGCCCACTTCCTGAAAATAGGTGAACTGCGTGACTTCCATGCCGTTCAACCACACTTCCCAGCCCAGGCCCCATGCGCCGAGCGTGGGTGACTCCCAATCGTCTTCGACAAAGCGGATGTCGTGTTGCAGCGGATCGATGCCGATTTCCTGCAGTGATCCCAAATACAAATCGAGTATGTTCGAAGGCGAAGGCTTGAGCACCACCTGATACTGGTAGTAGTGCTGCAAGCGGTTGGGGTTTTCGCCGTAGCGGCCATCTTTGGGGCGGCGCGACGGCTGCACGTAAGCCGCGTTCCACGGCTCCGGGCCGATGGCGCGCAAAAAAGTGGCGGTGTGAAAGGTGCCTGCACCGACCTCCATATCGTACGCTTGCAGCAGCGCGCAGTGATGGCGATCCCAGTAGTGATTCAGCGCCAGGATCAACTGCTGAAATGTTTGCATCGGGTGATTTTACATGGATTCGCCCGCAGGCAGCCGCCACGCCACACCCAAAAACACCGCCAGCAGCAGCAACACCATATGGTTGCTCCAGCGCACATACGGCGTAACCCCCTGATAGCCGTACACGGTATGTGTTAGCGCTACGGTTTCAAATGGCGGCGCGACGCGCTCGACTTCACCGCGCGGATTGATCACGGCCGTCATGCCGGTGTTGGTGGCGCGCAGCATGGGGCGGCCGGTTTCGAGTGCGCGCGCCTGCGAAATTTGCAGATGCTGCGCCGGCGCGATGGAGCGGCCAAACCACGCCACGTTGCTCATGTTCACCAGCATGGTCGCTTGCGGCAATTGACGGATGATTTCTTCACCGAACACGTCTTCGTAGCAGATGTTTATCGCCACCCGCTGGCCCGCGATGTTAAGCGGCTGCTGGTCGATGGCGCCGCGCGAAAAATCCTGCAACGGGATGGCAAGGATGTTGACGATCCACGCCAGCAGCGGCCGCAGCGGAATGAATTCGCCAAACGGCACCAGATGCGATTTGCGGTAGAACTGCTGTGGCGCCGTGCCCAGCGAAATCGTGGTGTTGTAATAGCTGCCACCCGGCGTGCGCTCCGGCACGCCGATCAGCACGTCGCCGCCATGTTTTTGGGCGTGCGCGGCGATGGCCGCAAGATATTCCGGCGGCACCTGATGCAAGAACAGCGGCAACGCGGTCTCGGGCAGCACGATCAGCCGCGCGTCACTTTTCGCGATCAGTTTGGCGTAGGTATCGAGCGTGGCGCGCATCTGGTCTTCGCGCCATTTCATGTCCTGCGCCACGTTGCCCTGCAGCAGACTCACGCTGGTGGGTGCGCCACTGGGCTGTGTCCAGGCGATCTGTTTTAACGCAATGCCGCACAGGCCGAGGACGGCGAAGATAATCGCAGCCGCACGATGCACCGTTGCCGCTACGCGCCATTGCATCACCAGCAGCACGATGCAGCCCGCCATCAACGCCACCACCAGACTCACGCCGTATATGCCGAGCACCGGCGCGTAACCCGCGAGCGGGCTGCCGGGAATTTGCGAGTAGCCGATGGTGTTCCACGGAAAGCCGGTGAAGACCCAGCTACGCACCCATTCCATCAGCACCCACAGCGCGGGCGCCAGCAGCGTAAGTTTGATACCTTGCGCGCGGCGGCTGCGCGCGACGCCATAACCCGCGAGTGCCGGAAACAACGCGAGAAACGCGCAAAACAGCAAGGTTGCCGCCGCGGCCAGCGGCAGCGGCATCGCGCCAAAGGTATGCAGGCTGACGTAAATCCACGACACGCCCGCGAGAAAAAATCCCAGCCCGAACCACCAGCCGGTTTTAAATGCCTGCTTCGGCGTGACCGCCAGAGACCACTGCCAGAACAGCAGCGCGAGGGTGAGCAGAGGCAGGGGCGACAGCTGAAACGGCGCAAAACCTGCCACCGAAATGGCGCCTGCCAGAAAAGCGACGGTGTATGACCTCGGGTGAAACAATGACGCAATCGTGCGTGCCGGTGATGCGCCAGGGTTCATGAGCGCACGAATCAAGCAGGCTTTTTCTGCACGACCTGCAGCAAATGCATGCGCCGGCTATCGGCGCGCAGCACCTTGAACGACAGATTGTCGAAGCTGATTTGCTCGCCGCGTTTGGGGATGCGGCCAAAACGCTTGAGCACCAGGCCGCCGATGGTGTCGAATGCCTCGTCGCTGTAATCCGTGCCAAAAACTTCATTAAAATCAACAATTTCCGTGAGCGCCTTGACGCGATACTGGCCGCCGCGCTCGGCCACAATTTTTTCATCGAGCTCGTCGATGTCGTGCTCGTCTTCGATGTCGCCGACGATTTGTTCGAGCACGTCTTCAATGGTGACGAGGCCGGCGACGCCGCCGTATTCATCCACCACAATGGCAATGTGATTGCGGCTGGCGCGAAACTCTTTCAGCAGCACATTGAGCGGTTTGGATTCCGGTATGAACACCGCCGGACGCAACATTTCACGCACGTTGAATTCTTCCTCGCCCGCGTAGTAACGCAGCAAATCCTTGGCCAGCAGAATGCCGATCACGTTATCCTTGTCCTCGCCGATCACCGGAAAGCGCGAGTGCGCAGTCTGTATCACGGTGGGGATGAACTGATCGGGCGACTCGCCGATATCGATCACGTCCATTTGCGAGCGCGGAATCATGATGTCGCGCGCCTGCATTTCTGACACCTGCAGCACACCCTCGATCATCGCCAGCGCGTCGGCGTCGAGCAGATTGCGCTCGTACGCGGAGTGCAGCAACTGGATCAGTTGTTCACGGTCTTCCGGCTCGCGCATCAAAAACGCCGACAGGCGCGCAAGCACGGAAGGTTTATCGGGGTTATCGCTGGCCATAGGTTTGGGAAAAATAAGCGCTGCGCGGGGCGCCCGCTACCCTAGCGGTACGGACTAGCGGTAAGGATCAGCATACCCCAATTTTGCCATGATCTGCGTTTCACGCTGTTCCATCACTTGAGCGGCGGCGGCGTTTTCATGATCGTAGCCCTGTAAATGCAGCACCCCGTGCACGGTGAGGTGGGCGTAATGCGCGGCGAGCGTCTTTTTCTGCGCGCGCGCCTCGCGCGCGACCACCGGCGCGCACAACGCGAGATCGCCTGCCAACGGCGCTTTGCCGTTGATCACAAAGGTGAGCACATTGGTGGCATGGTCCTGGCCCCGGTAACTGCGGTTCAGCAGCCGGCCTTCCTGCTGACCCACGATGCGCACGGCGATGCGCGCGTCGTGTTCCAGTGCCGCGCGCACCCAGCGCCGAAACTGCACGCGCGGCGGCTTGCCGGCGGCGCTAACGGCGTACTGCACCGCCAGATTCAAACGCGCTGATGGCGGCAGGCGCCGCGCCGTCATGACGGCGCGGCATCCCGGGGCGTTTGCACGTCCGTGCCCTTGCGCGGCTTGCGCCCTTCATAGGCGTTGACGATACGCTGCACCAGCGGATGGCGCACCACGTCTTCCGCGCCGAAGTAGGTAAACGCAATGCCGCGCACGGTTTTGAGAATTTCGTGGGCATCGATGAGGCCGCTTTTTTGTCCGCGCGCGAGATCGACCTGGGTCACGTCGCCGGTGACCACCACGCGGCTGCCAAAGCCGATGCGCGTGAGAAACATTTTCATCTGGTCCGGCGTGGTGTTCTGCGCTTCGTCGAGAATCACAAAAGCATGATTCAGCGTGCGTCCGCGCATGAATGCAAGGGGCGCCACTTCAATCGCGCCGCGCTCGAACATTTTCGCCACCTTGTCGTAACCCATCAGATCGTAGAGTGCGTCGTACAGCGGGCGCAGGTATGGATCAACCTTTTGCGCCAGATCACCCGGCAGAAAGCCCAGCCGCTCGCCGGCTTCAACCGCGGGACGCACCAGTACCAGGCGCTTTACCGCGTCGCGCTCGAAGGCGTCCACCGCGCACGCCACCGCGAGGTAGGTCTTGCCGGTGCCCGCAGGACCGATGCCGAAAGTGATGTCGTGGGTCTGAATTTTTTTCAGGTATTCCACCTGATGCGGCGTGCGGCCCTGTAAATCGGGGCGGCGCGTGATCAGCACCGGCTCGCCGCCGGCGCTGTGCGTGCCGGGCGTGTGCGCCGCCTGCACCAGGCCGAGTTGCAGGTCTTCGGGGTGGAGCGCGTGGCTGGCTTTGCCGTAAAACGATTCCAGCACGCGTGCCGCGATGCGTGTTTTGTCGGGCGCACCGGTGAGTGTGAAATGTTCACTGCGGCGCGCAATCACCACCTCACAGGTGTTTTCGATCTGACGCAGGTTTTCGTCGAGCGCGCCGCACAGATTGGCCAGCCGCTGATTGTTGACCGGCGTGAAGCTTATTTCCAGGTTATTGTTTTTCAAATGTTTTTCAGGCAACTGTTGGATTGCTCCCGGTGAGTTCGCCGCGCAGGGAATAATGCAGGGCTTCGGTAATTGTAACCTCGGCAAAGTGACCGGTCAGCGACGCCGGGCCGGCAAAATTGACCACGCGATTGTTGCCGGTGCGTCCTGCCAGTTGCTTATTTTCGTTTGCTGCGCGCCGCGCAGGGCCGGTGACCAGCACGTGCTGGCGCGTGCCCAACATCTCGCGGCTGTAGCTTTGCGACTGCGCATCAATCACGCTTTGCAGGCGCTGCAGGCGCGCGAGCTTCACCGCTTCAGGCGTGTCGTCGGCAAGATCGGCGGCTGGCGTGCCGGGGCGGCGGCTGTAGACAAAGCTGAACGCGCCATCAAATTGGATGTCCTCGATGAGCTGCATCGTCGCCTCGAAATCCGCGCCGGTTTCGCCGGGAAAGCCGACAATGAAATCCGATGAAATCGAAATGTCCGGCCGGCTGGCGCGTAACCGGCGAACGATCGATTTGTATTCCAGCACGGTGTAGCCGCGCTTCATCGCCGCCAGCACGCGATCGGCGCCGGACTGCACCGGCAGGTGTACCTGGTTCACCAGCTGTGGAATTTTCGCGTGGGCGTCGATCAGGCGCTGGGTGAATTCCCTGGGATGCGAGGTGGTGTAGCGGATGCGCTCAATGCCGGGGATTTCCGCCACATACTCGAGCAGCAATGCAAAATCCGCCATTTCACCTTCTTCAGTGCGCGATACGTAGGCGTTGACGTTTTGCCCCAGCAAGGTGATTTCTTTCACGCCCTGCAACGCCAGTTCAGCGACCTCGGTCAGCACGCTGTCAAATGTCCGCGAAACTTCTTCGCCGCGGGTGTACGGCACCACGCAGAAAGAGCAGTATTTGCTGCAGCCTTCCATGATCGACACAAAGGCGCTTGCACCTTCGACCCGCGCCGGCGGCAGGTGATCGAACTTTTCAACCTCGGGAAACGAAATGTCTACCTGCGGCCTGCCTGTTTTGCGGCGCGCTTCGATCAGCTGTGGCAGCCGGTGCAGCGTTTGCGGGCCGAACACCATGTCCACGTACGGCGCGCGCGCAATGATGGCAGCGCCTTCCTGACTCGCCACACAACCGCCCACGCCAATCAGCAGGTGCGGGTTAGCGCGCTTGAATTGTCTGACGCGACCCAGATCGTGAAACACTTTCTCCTGCGCTTTTTCGCGCACCGAGCAGGTGTTGAACAGGATCACATCGGCTTCGGCCGGATTTTCCGTCGGCTGCATGTCATGCGATGCGCGCAACACGTCTGCCATTTTGTCCGAGTCATACTCGTTCATCTGGCAGCCGAAGGTCTTGATATAGACTTTAGCCAAACAAAACCTTTTGAGTTACCGGGTTACCAGAAAGACTTTTTTTCGCGGTCGAGGCGATCCTGCTCTTCAGGCCGCAGGATGTAGATGCGCTGAACCTGACCGCCGTTGTTCAGTTGATACCACACATCCGCGTTCGCCGGCAGCGCGCTGTGGACGATGGTGCGATTAAACGTATTGAATATCAGCCCGCCGGGCGCGACGGTCAGCGTTTGGCGCGAGATCACCACTTGTGGCCGCGGCAACGAGTCGCCGGTGATGCCGCGCTTGCCGTTCACCGGCAACTGGCGAATGGTTTGGGCGTCGCTGACTGGCGCCCACAACAGCGTCGAACCGAAAGCCGATAACATCAATAAAAGCAATATCTTACGCATACTTTACGATACCACAGGCGAAGCCGGGGGCGCAATCGCATACGACGCGCCGGATGGCGCGAGCTGTGGGACACTATGTCATGGAAAAAGTAATCGGGCACGCACTGGCGCGCCCTGCCGGGGCGGCAGCGCCGGTATCGCATCGCACGGGCATCATGGCGATGGCGTTTTTTGCGTTATATATCGCGCTCTACTGGCTTACCTACGTATTTCCGGCGCGCTTTGGCATCACGCCGTTCAATCCGGAAGCCGCGGCGGCCATTGCGCTGCTGATGTTTCGCGGTTGGCGCTACCTGCCGCTGGTTTTCGTGGCGGTGCTGTGGGGCGAATACGCGCTGCCCGCGCTGGCCACACAGGTTGGCGAGTCGTTGCGCGCGCAAGCCCTGGCCGCGCACGTTACCGTCACCAGTGGCGCCCGCGCACCCATTCCACCGGTGCTGATGGATGCGGTGCAGATCGAGGTGGTGCTGCGCAACCTGTTGCTGAACGCAATTGACAGCGCGGCAGGCTCGGCGGACAGCGCAGTTGCCGTGGAAATGGAGGCCACCAAAGCCGGCGAAGTGGTGGTTGCGGTACGCGACAGCGGCGCCGGTATTCCGGAATCCGAGCAGGAACGATTGTTCGAATCGTTTGTGACCACAAAAACCTGCGGCATGGGCATGGGCCTTGCCATCAGCCGCGCCATCGTGGAAGCCCACGGCGGGCGCATCTGGGCGGTGCCGGGCAATGCCGGCCTGCTGTGCTTTACACTACCGCTGGATGCCGCGGCGGACGCGCATCTCGGGGCTAGCCTGGATGGCGAAATAGCGAAATAACGAAAGCGACGATCGCGATGGAAAAAAATCCGGAAATGCAACGCGCGCTGTTTACCGTGTATGTGGTGGACGACGACCCCGCGATCCGTGATTCGCTGTCGCTGTCGCTGAGCCTGCGCGGCTATCACATTGCCCAGTTCGCCAGCGCCGAGGATTTCCTGCTGTCATTTGACACCGCGTGGAGCGGCTGCGTCATCGCGGATATCCGCATGCCGGGCATCAGCGGATTGCAAATGCAGGCGGCACTGACGCAACGCGGATCGCAACTGCCGGTAATCATCATCACCGGCCACGGCGATGTCATGTCGGCGCGCGCCGCCTTTCGCGGGCACGCGATCGACTTTCTGGAGAAGCCGTTTGAAGACGAACAGCTGATCAGCGCCATTGAAACCGCGTTTGAACAGGAACTCGGACGCCTCAACCAACAGGCCGGCTGTGCGCGGCGCGCGGCCATGCTGTCGTCGCTGTCGCCGCGCGAACGCGAAGTGATGAAGCACCTGGTGCGCAGCCTGCACGCGAAGGAAATCGGTGAACAACTCGGCATCAGCCACCGCACGGTGGAAGTGCACAAGGCGCACATCATGGAAAAAATGGGCGTGCGCAGTGTCATTGACATCGTGCGCCTGGGTGACGATGGCGGCGATTGAGCATGGCGGCTGCGTGTCACATAAAGCCTTGAACAGCCGCAGTGTCATAGACCCAGTGCGCGCCCTTGGAAGCGCGGTGGCGCGATGGCGTCTGGACGTGCTGCCTGCGCCGGGCGCACGGCTGCGCGCTTTGCAGCCGTGAAAATTGACAAGGCGCACCTAAATCCGGACAATTCCGCGCTCTTTGGTGATATAGCTCAGGTGGTTAGAGCGCAGCACTCATAACGCTGAGGTCGGTGGTTCAAATCCACCTATCACCACCAAAATTTCCATGACCGAATCATGCGATGTCGCGATAGTGGGTGCAGGCTTGGTGGGCACGAGCCTGGCGCTGGCGCTGGAACACTCGGGGCTGAGTGTCGCACTGATTGAACCGCGCGCGCCGGCTGCGCCGGCG
>CAMBCF010000153.1 GCA_945864585.1 Bordetella parapertussis
TCCACCACAAACGCATGCCGCTGTTCGCGCGGCATCTGCACCAGGTAGCGCGGCACCTGATCCCGGGGCCTTTCCCGCAGCTGGCGGCCCACACGCGCACGCGCTTCATCACGCAAGTCGTCGAGTTGATCCTGCGGCGCTTCGCTGCCATCGCCCACGCCATTGAGCGGGCGCGTGCGCGCTATCAGCAAATCGCCCTTAATCAAATGTGCCAGGCGAAAGTTGGGATAGGCGTTAATGACTTTTTCGATTTCGGCCAGCGCCTTCTCGGGCCGCTGGCTGCTGATTTCGGCCAGTGTTTTGACCAGCAGCGCTTCGGGCTCGAGCACGCCGGTGGCGGCTGCGGGACGGCCTGCCGCGGTAACTTTTTGCGCGTAATTGACGGGCAGAAACGCCGCCGATAACGGTGGCTGACCGCTCACGAAAAAAGCAGCGCTGCCGGCAACCGCCACCAGCAAGGTGACAGCAATCAGCGAGGCGCGTCCGCTCAACCGCCGCTTCGTTCTTGCAGGATCAGCCATTTATCCCCGGCTCTGGTCATCACCAGCGTCTTGGCGTTGGTGGACTTCAGCGCATCAGACCGGTAATTCTGGCGAAACGTCACTGTGGCGCGGCCACTGTCATCAAACGCCACCTTGGGTGACTCGATGGCCACTTGTATCTGGCGCGGTTTCGCAATGCGCAGTTTGCGCTCGGCTTCCCATGCCGCGCGCGATACGCCTCCGGGTGTGCGGAAATCCGCCGCATAGGCGCCGAGGTAACCGGGAATGTCGTTATCCGACCACGATTTTGCCCAGGCGTTGACTGCCGCCAGCACGGCATCTGCGGTGGGCGCACCCGCCGGCTTGGCAGCCGGCGCCACTTTTGTCGGATCATAAGCGGGCGTGCTTGCAGCCGGTGTCGCCGCAGCGCCCCTCGTCGGCTGCTCTACCCTGGTTGCCGCTGCCTTGGCTGTGCGCGGATCAGCCGGGAACAGATCACGAATCATATTCAGCTTGGACTGCGCAGAGGAATTACCCTTGTCAAGTTGCAGCGCTTTGTCGTAGGCCTGACTGGCCATCTTGGCGTAGATGTCGCCCAGATTTTCGTGCGCGGTGGCATAGCTCGGATGAGTGCGTATCGCCTGTTCGAGCGCGCCGAGCGCCTTGTTGTACTGGCCCTGCGATGCGTAGAGCACCGCTAAATTGTTATAGGGCCCCGGCAGATCGGGAAAATCCTGCGTAAGATCGGAGAAAACCTTGATTGCGTCGTTGGGTTTGTTTTGCTCGGCGAGTATCAGGCCCTTGAGAAAGCGTCCGCGCGCATCCTTGGGGCGCGTGGCAAGATAACTGTTAACGCGCGTCATAGCCTGATCGAACTGGCCCAGCTTGAGCATTTGATTAACGTCTTGCAACTCATCGGTTTGCGCGTAGGCGTGCGGTGCGTGCGGGACCAGCAGCAGGGCCGCAGCCAATCCGGCAATGCCGAACAGCGATCCAAACAACGAAGCAAAGGAGCCGCGGGCGCGCAAGGCGCCCAAAGGACCGGAAGCACGAACGGTAAACGGAGTCATGGCGCTATGCTTTCACAAAAACTCGTGACGACACGAAGAGTCCATCAGGGTAGCATCGAAAACCCCAAGATTCTACCAAGAAGGCCTTGCATTTCAAACCATGAATGCGCCTGAAATCAAAATGGCTTGTTCCGCTACCTCCAGCCCAAAATACGGGGCGGCATGGAACTTAAACTTTACTATCGAGTCCAGCCTCGGCAATCTCCGCTGCGCGTAACAAAGCGCGCGCCTTGTTCTGCGTTTCCTGCCATTCGGCTTCGGGCTGCGAGTCGGCCACCACGCCGCCCCCCGCTTGCGCGTACAACACGCCGTCTTTCACCACGCCGGTGCGCAGCGCAATCGCCACATCCATGTTGCCGTCAAACCCGAGGTAACCCACCGCGCCGGCGTAGATGCCGCGCTTGACCGGCTCCAGTTCGTCGATGATTTCCATCGCGCGCACCTTGGGCGCACCCGAAACGGTGCCTGCGGGAAAGGTCGCGCGCAGCACATCAATCGCGCCAAGACCGGGTTTGAGTTTGCCTTCGACGTTCGAAACGATGTGCATCACGTGGGAATAGCGCTCGATCACCATCTGCTCGGTGACATGCACGCTGCCGGTTTGCGACACTCGTCCGGCATCATTGCGGCCCAGATCCATCAGCATGATGTGTTCCGCGCGCTCTTTCGGATCGGCGAGCAGTTCTTCGGCCAGCGCCTTGTCCTCTTCTGCGGTAACGCCGCGCTTGCGGGTGCCGGCAATCGGCCTCACCGTCACGGTGCCGCCTTCGAGCCGCGCGAGAATTTCCGGCGACGCCCCCACCACATGAAAATCGTCGAAGTCAAAATAAAACATATACGGCGATGGATTCAGCGTGCGCAACGCACGGTACAGCGCCAGCGGTGTTGCATGCAGCGGTTTCACCATGCGCTGCGAGGGCACCACTTGCATGATGTCACCTTCAAAAATGTATTTTTTCGCGCGTTCGACGGCTGCGTAATACGCCTCCCGGCCAAAGCCCGACACCGCGGGTTCCGAAGGCGCCGTACTGGCGGGTGGAATCACCACCGGATCGCGCAGTTTTTTCAGCAATTCCGCAAGGCGGGCGCGGGCGCGGTTGAACGCTGCGGGCGCGCCGGGCTGCGCGTACACCACCAAAAAAAGCTTGCCCGACAGATTATCGACAATCGCAATTTCTTCCGACACCAGCAGCGCAATGTCGGGCGTGCCGAGTGGATCGGGCTTTTGCGTGCGGGCGAGTTTTTTCTCGACGTAACGCACCGTGTCATAGCCAAAATAGCCCACCAGCCCGCCGCAAAAGCGCGGTAACTTTGCCACGGTTTCAACCGGGGCCACCTTGAAACGCGCGAGATATTTCTCGACGTAATCCAGCGGGTCGTCAACCGCGTCTTGCCGGGTAATCGCCTGCCCTGAGAATTCCGTGCATTGATAACCGCGCACTTCGATGCGCGTGTGGGCGGCAAGGCCGATGAACGAATAGCGCCCAAAACGTTCGCCACCGACTACGGATTCGAGCAAATAGGTATACGGTTGGTTGGCGAGCTTGAGGTAGATCGACAGCGGCGTGTCGAGATCGGCAAATGTTTCGAGTACCAGCGGGATGCGGTTGTAGCCCGCTTGCGCGAGCTGCGTGAATTCGGCTTCGGTCATGAGATCTTTGAAATCAAATGCGTAGCCTCGACCAGGGACGCCACTATAGCATCGACATCCAGAGTACGCACATCGTGACCTTCGTTGTAACCGTAGGTTACGCAAAAAATCGGACACCCCGCCGCGCGCGCCGCCTGCACATCGTTAATCGAATCGCCGATCATCAGCATCTCGCCGGGCGCTACGTTCAACTGCTTGCACGCGTGCAGCAGCGGCGCGGGATCAGGTTTTTTCTGCGGCAGCGTATCGCCTGCGACAATGATCTTGAAGTAACTGGACAGCGACACGTAATCGAGCAAGGGCAAGGTGAAGCGTTCGGATTTGTTGGTTACGCACACCATCGGGTAGCCCTGCGCACGCAGCAAGTCGAGGCCTTCCTTGACGCCGGGGTAGAGGGTGGTGTGTTTTCCGTTCACCGCCCGGTAGCTGCGTTCATAGATGGGCAGCGCCTGCTGAAAGAGTGCCGCGTCGGGTTTGCCGTCCATGCTGCCGGTCAGGGTGCGCTCAATCAGGTTGTCGATGCCCTTGCCGACAAAATTACGGATCAATGATTCCGGCAGTGCGGCCCGCTTCAGTTCCGTCAACATCAGGTTGGCGGCAGCAGCCAGATCGGGAATGGTGTCGAGCAGCGTACCGTCGAGATCGATCATGACGGCTTTTACGCGCAGCGGCGGCGTAAATTTCAAGGGGTTCTCCAACGGTGATATTACAGCGCAGCCAGGGCAGCGCGCATGGCGGCAATAGTGGCCTTGTAGTCGGTGGTTCGAAATATCGCTGAACCTGCGACTAGGGTATCGGCGCCGGCGCCGGCAATCGCGGCGATGTTGCCGGTGGTCACTCCGCCATCGACTTCGAGCCAGATGTCGCGGCCGCTGGCGTCTATTTTCTGGCGCACGATGCGCAACTTGTTAAGCGCTTCGGGCAGGAATGTCTGTCCGCCGAAACCCGGGTTCACCGACATAATGAGCACCAGATCCAGCTTTTCTAGCACATGGTCGAGATAATGCAGCGGTGTTCCCGGATTAAACGCGAGGCCCGCCTTGCAACCCTGATCGTGAATCAGCGCGATCGTGCGGTCGATATGTTCGGAGGCTTCCGGGTGAAACGAAATAATATTCGCACCTGCCTTGGCAAAATCCGGCACGATGCGATCCACCGGCTTGACCATCAGATGCACATCGATGGGCGCTTGCACATGCGGGCGTATCGCCTCGCACACCAGCGGCCCGATGGTGAGATTGGGCACGTAATGGTTGTCCATCACATCAAAGTGAATGAGGTCGGCGCCGGCGGCCACCACGCTTTTCACCTCGTCCCCTAGGCGCGCGAAGTCCGCGGACAAAATGCTCGGTGCAATGCGGTAATTCATGCGGATATTGTAACTGTTTCGCCGTTCGCCGGTGATCCTCGCGTATACTAGGGAGCTACGGAATCGCTCTTCTGTTCATGTCCAGCAAACCCCACGATATTTCGGTCAAGACGCGCACGGTCTACATCGCTGATCAATCCGATCCGGCCAACGACCGTTACGTGTTCGCTTACACCATTACCATCACCAACAGCGGCAGCGTCGCGGCACAGCTGGTCAGCCGCCACTGGATCATCAGCGACGCCGCCAACAAGGTGCAGGAGGTGCGCGGCAAAGGCGTGGTGGGCGAGCAACCGCATTTGCGTCCCGGCGAAAGTTTCGAATACACCAGCGGTTCGGCCATCGCCACGCCGGTGGGCACCATGCGCGGCAGCTACCAGATGGTGGCGGACGATGGCACAAAATTCGATGTGCCGATACCCGAGTTCACGCTGTCGATGCCGCGCGTACTACATTAACCGCGGCACGCAAAGCGCCTTACTTTTTAACATCGTCTTTTTCATTTTTTGGCGGGCGCGGCCATGTCCACCACACCACCAGCGCCAGCAGCGCGACAGCGGCCAGCGCTTCCACCAGGAACCACGATAAAATTTCCATAGCCTCAGTTGTGTGCTGGTTGCCGGATCGTTGCGTTTATGCGGGCGGCTCATCATGAATGATCCGGCGCGGAAAATCCAACTTTGCCGCGGTGTCAAACGCCTGCTGGCGCTCGCGCTGATGGCGCTGGCGGGCGCCTGCGAGTCGCCCAGGCCGGCGCCCGCCAAACCACCGTTCACGCCGCCCGCGGTGACAACAGACACGGCGCCTCCGCCCACGCTACCCGAAACACCGCCAGCACCGCCGCAGGCTCCGGCACAAATGCTGACACCCGTCGCGTGGTCTGAACTACCCGGGTGGGCGCACGACAATCATGCCGAGGCGCTGCCGGCATTGCTGGCCGGTTGCCGCGTCGTCGCCAAACAGGCACTGTGGCGCGAGGCTTGCGAAGCCGCGCCCGCGGTCAAGGACCGCGATGCCGCGCAACGCTACTTCGAGCACTACTTCACGCCCCATCGTGTCGCCAATACCGATGGCACGCTCGAAGGGTTGATCACCGGTTACTTCGAGCCGACCATACGCGGCAGCCGCACACGCTCGGCACGCAACCGCTATCCGGTCTACCGCGCGCCGGACGATATTGTGGTGTTCGACCTCGACACACTCGCGCCCGAATTGAAATCCAGCGCGCTGCGCGGGCGTGTTGAAGGCAACCGTGTCGTGCCGTACTACACGCGCGCGCAAATCGACGGCGAAAATTCACCGTTGCGCGGCAAAGAAATTGCGTGGGTTGACGACGCGATTGACCTGTTTTTCCTGCAGGTGCAAGGCTCGGGCCGTATCGCGCTTAATGAAGGCGGTGTGATGCGCATCGGCTTTGCCGAACACAATGGCCACCCCTACCGTTCGATAGGCCGCGTGCTGATCGAACGCGGCGACCTCGCTGCCGAGCGCGCCTCCATGCAAGGCATCAAGGCGTGGGCGCGCGCGAATCCCGGCAAACTTGGCGAGTTGCTCAATCAAAATCCGCGCTATGTTTTTTTTCGCGAGCTGCCGCAAATAGTTACGCCGCCCTCGGGCGCGGGTGTCGGGCCGCCAGGCGCAATGGGCGTGCCGCTCACGCCGGAACGCAGCATCGCCGTTGATCCGCGCTACGTGCCACTGGGCGCGCCGGTGCATATTGCCACCACTTGGCCCAATAGCGACAAGCCGCTGCAACGCCTGATGCTGGCGCAAGACACCGGCGGCGCAATACGCGGCGCGGTGCGTGCGGATTTTTTCTGGGGCGCCAGCGATAAAGCCGCCATCGAGGCAGGGCGCATGCAGCAGTCGCTGCGCATGTGGGTGCTGTTACCGAAGGGTTATCCCGTGCCCCACACCAAACCGTAGCGCGCATCGTTCAGGCGTCACTATTTTAACAATAAAAACAACAAGTTACATTATTTTATGGCGCGGGACTTGCGGCGTAGTCGAGGCTGACCTGTAGTTGCGCCTTGACCATGCGCCCATCCTTGCGCGCTGGTGTGAATCGGGTTTGCAGCAGCAGTGCGCGCGCAGCGTGTTCAATGTCGGGCGCAGCGGCCCAAATCGCGCGCACTTCATTCACTGTGCCGGCTTCATCTATCAGCACCGTCGCGCGCACCTGACCTTTTGCGTGAGCAGCGCCGGCAAGGTGCGCACCCAGATCAAGATTGCCCGTGGCCTTGGGGTACACGTCCAGGCTCAACGCGCCGTAATAGGTAGGGTCGCTGGCTTGCGGCAATGCCGCATCGTCGTGCGCATTAACCGTCGCAACGGTGCGCGCCTTGGGTGTAATGGCGTCGTCGTCGCTGACCGCAAGCCGTAGCGGGGCGCTGATTGGTATAGGCTGCGCCGGCGCTTCGGCCGCAGGGGCGAGCACATCGATGGGCGGCGCGCTGAGTATCGCCGTGAGTGGCGCGCCGCCGCTGACGGTCACGCGCGGCGCGCCGGTGAAACCCGGCGCGTGGTGCGCGAGCCACGCGTGCAGCAGTGCGGATGCGCCCAGCGCCCACAGCAATCGCTGCCCGGCGCGGTCCGTGTCATGCGCTCCCTTTGTCATCTGGGCGCTTTACTTTTTTGCGAACGCCTGCTCGATCTGCTGTGCCGGCACGTAGCCGCCGAGCTGCTGACCATTGACCAGAAAAATCGCAGGGGTGCCGCGTATGTTCAGGCGTTGTGCAATTTCGGCGTTTTTCGCCAGCGGCGCATCGCACGGTTTCGATGGCTCGGTGAGCGCGCCTTTGAGCATCATCTGTTCCCACGCCTTGCCACGATCCCGCGCGCACCAGATCGCGCGCGACTTTTCCGTCGAATCCGGCGACAGCACGGGCAGCAGGAAGGTATACACCGTAAGGTCGGTCATCTTGCCCAGCTCTTTGTAGAGCTCGCGGCAATAGCCGCAGTTCGGGTCTTCAAAGGTGTAGAGCACGCGCCTGCCATTGCCGCGCACCATCTTGATCGCCGAGTCGTGCGATGCGGTCAGCGCTTTGGAGACGATTTTTTGCGTGGTGTCCTGTGTCATATTGCGCGCGGGCATGGTGCGCAGGTCGTAGAGCGTGCCGCCCATCATGAATTCGGCCTTGCTGTCGGTGTAAATGACTTCGCCGCTCATCACCACCTCGAACAATCCGGCGAAGGGCATGCGGGTTACCGACTCCACCTGAAATTTCGGAAACTTGACTTGAATCGCCTGCCGCACCCTGGCCTCATCCGCATCCTGCGCACGCACGCCGGTGGAAACCAGCGCGACGAGCGCCGCCAGCAGTGAAAACCATCGCATCATTATCGGAATTCCTTTTAAGTTTCAGGCCACTGCGTGTTTCACCAGCAGATTTTTGAGCAGCAGCTGACTTTGCACCGCGCGCAGGCCCAGATTGCGGCTGCGTGACAACCAGACCGCCTGCGACGCAAAAAGTTTCTGCAAGCCATCGGTCGCCAGCTGCATGCCGAGCACATCTTCCTTGCGTGCCCGTTCGTAACGTCTGAGCAGAGGGTAATCCCCGCAATCATTCTGCGCACCGCGAGCGCACAATACCGCAGCCAGCTCGCGCGCATCACGAAATCCCAGATTGACCCCCTGTCCCGCCAGCGGATGCACATTATGTGCAGCGTCCCCCACCAGAGCAAGGCGTGGTTTGACGAACGCTTCTATACGCTGCAGGCGCAAGGGAAACGCCGCCGCCAGCGTGATCACTTCCAGCGCGCCGATGGCGTATCCCGCGGCGCCCTCGGCGGCCGCGCTCACGCGATGCGCCAGTGCGCCGGCATCCAGCGCCAGTAATTCCTGCGCATGCGTTTGCGGCGTGGACCACACCATTGAAACGCGCTGGCCGGGCAATGGCAGCAACGCCAGCACACCCGCGGCGCCAAAGCACTGCAACGCCGTTTGCCGATGCGGCAACGCACACGAAAAATTCGCCACCACTGCCCACTGCGGATAGTTGTGGGTCGTTGCCTTGATGCCGGCCTGTTCGCGCACCCAGGAATCCGCGCCGTCCGCGCCCACCACCAGCTTTGCCTGCAGCGTCACGCCGCCGGCCAGCGCGATTTCGGCGTAATCCGCATGTTGCCGCAAAGCCTCGCAGCGCGCCGGGCACAGCAGCCGCAGATGCGGCGCGTGCGCGAGGCGTTGCCACAGCGCCTGTTGCAGGCGGCCATTCTCCACGATGAATGCCAGCTCGCGCCGGCCAGCGTCATAGGCGCTGAATTCCAGCCACGCCGCCGGCTCGTCGCCAAAAATGCGCATGGTCTCAACGCGCGCCACACGCAGCGTATCGATACCCTGCCACGCCGCCAGCGCATCCAGAAACGCCGCCGACCCCGGACTGATCGCGTAGACGCGGCTGTCCCAGGCTTCCGCCGGCGCAGCCGGCGCGCGCGGTTCAATCAGTGCGACACTCAGCCCCGAGTGTTCCAGCGCCAGCGCCAGGCTCGTGCCCACCAAGCCTGCACCCACTATCGCGACATCGCATGATTCGGTCATGGAAATTTTGGTGGTGATAGGTG
>CAMBCF010000154.1 GCA_945864585.1 Bordetella parapertussis
GACGGACACCCCGTGCAGCGGGAAAGCCCGTATCTACCGCTTAGATCGCAACCGAACTGCGCCGCCGCAACATCAGCAGTAAATACAGCGGCGCCATCGCCGCCAGCAGATGTTTCACCGAATGCCCGCTGACGAAAAGTGAGGTCAGCGCGTAGGTTTCCTTGTCGTAATACTCGGCCACTTTGGCGAGCGCGTAGAACAACAGGCCATACAGCAGATAGCTGCGGTGCGTGTAACGTCCAGGAAACAACCCCAAAATAAACGGTATCGCCAGCAGCGGCGCGAGTTGCACCCAGATATACACACGCAGGTCATCGGTGTAGCGCCACCAGAATACGCTAGCCATCGACGCTATCTCTCCTTGTATGCAGCGCCAACACTATTTCCATCACTTCCCCAGCAGGCCCCGGGCGCTAGAGTTGACTGTACACCTTACATTAGCCATACTCAAAAGTGGTAAAAAAACCCCTCTAGGATTTCAAATGAACGTTAATCGAATCAAAGGCATGCTCGGGGCGATTGCTGTAACAGCCGCAACGTCATTGGCGTGCGGTTTCACGGCGCCGGCGGCGCTTGCGCAAAACAACAGCTTGGCCATCAAGATGTCGCACGATCTTGGCGTAACGGCGACGCATTACAAATACACCGAGCCTGGTCTAATAACGATCAAGGCCAACAAAGTCGGCTTTGACTACTCAGGCACCTATGTCTTCGGCTCCCAATGGCCCAATCGCAACGACGGCTGGTTCGTGCGCGGCGATTTACGCTACGCAACCGGAAAAGCTGACTACAGCAGTGGTATCAGCGGTTCGCTCGACGATGCTAAAGACTGGTACTACGAGGTCCGGGGTCTGATCGGCAAAGACTTCGCCCTGGGCAGCTACCACCTCGCCCCCTATGCCGGCCTGGGCTTCCGGCATTTGGAAAACGATTTGCGTGGCGTCAGCACCGCGGGCGCTCGCGGCTACCGCCGGGAAAGCAACTACACCACGCTGCCGATAGGCGTGTTGCACAAAATGAAGCTGTCCAGCCAGTCGCAGCTCCACACCACGGTGGAATACAGCCATTTGCTTCGCGGGCAGCAGGAAGCCAAGCTCTCGGATGTCGGCCCCGCCTTCACGGATATCAGCCTGCGGCAACGCAGCGGGTACGGCTTGCGTTTGGGAGCGATGGTGAAATTCGATACCTGGTCCGTCGGGCCGATGCTCTCCATGTGGCGTATCAAGGCGTCTGAGATTGGCGGCACGCCACCCGTTGTTGAACCGAAAAACAATACCGTTGAATTTGGTATCAAGGCTGCTTACCATTTTTGAGTGGGAATCATGAAGGTGAAGTGGTGTTTACGGGGTTTGGGTTAAGATGCGTAGGGCGCGCCCCCCGGGTTTTTCTGTAAGGCTTTGAGCGGATTTTTATATTAAATTTGTTTAAAATCAACGAATTACATACGCCATCCGAAGGTCGAAGAATGAGAAATCCCCCGAAAGTAGAATGGTGGCAGTGGCGGCGAGGGGGTAGCAGGGAAGGCTTTTGCGACAACTGAGAGATGCTGAATAGTTAGGAATTTGTTTTAATGCAACATCCCAAAATTTATCGCGGGTTTTAGAATGAAAATCGTTTTGTAGGCGCTCCCTTTTTTGAGATATTGTGATATGATGATGTCACTAGGGCGCTACCAGTATTAATACCGATTCGTAGTATTCATATTATTTGCATGGCGTATTCGTTTCCAGACTGCTCACCTTGCCGGCAAGAATGAATCGCCCGCTAAACGTAGCGGACAAGAAGTCCAGATTTTTTAGTATTTTTTTAGTGAATCTTTAAATTTAAACCATCGGAGTTAAGCATGACTAAGAAATTGATTGCTGTTGTTGTAGCTTCGCTGTTTGCTGTAAGCCCAATTAATGCGCAGGGGCCCGTTGGTGCTGACGCGGCAATAGCCGGCGCTGCGGGCGGTGTTTCTATAGGCGCGGTGGTAGCAGTAGTAGCGGTCGTGGCCGTGGCTGCTGCGGTGTCAAGTGGTAGTGGTGGTGCGGTTTTTGGACTATCGACAGCGACAGCTGCGATTCTGGCCACTGCAGACGCAACTACTACGGCTGCGGCTCAAACCACTATTGCTGCCGCGCAGAGTGCTCTGGCAAATACGGCTTTGGGCGCTGCTGCTACAGCCGCAGGTGTGGCCGGCAATGCCGCTGTGGTTGCGGCTGCAGCTACAGCTAACACTGCAGCCACCGCAGCTGCGGTAGCGGCTACTGCCGCCACAAACGCCGCAACTGATGTCAACACAGCCGCTAACTTCGCGATGCTTGGTGTCAATGGCGTAGGCGGTGCTCTAATCTGCGCTGCCGCCACCACCTGCACTGCGCAAGAGGTAGCCGGCCTCAACTTTACGGCCGCTTTTGCGGCTGATGCCGCAGCTGAGGCAGCTATAGCCGCTTCCAATGCAGTCCTTGCCTACAGGAGCGCCATTCTTGCCGCTGCACCTGGCGCTAACCTTACGACAGCTGAAGCTTTGTATGCCGCAGCTGCTGCAGCCGCTGACGCTGCGAAAGCTGCGGCCGTCATTGCAGCGACCAATTACACCGCTTCCCTCGCAGCGCTGGGGACTACAGGTACAGTCGCGCCAGTGGTGACCGGCGTCACTGGAACGACTGGAACGACTGGAACGACTGGCACCAATTAATCCACCAGCAGTAGGTTCTTGACAAGTTCTTGTCTTAAGGCCCCAAGGGCCGATCCTTGGGGCCTTTTCTATTGACGCGACCGTGGGCAGTACGCATGCGGCTGTTTCCCTTACGATCGATGCATTTGGCGTTGACTGTACTGATCGTACTGTTGATCGGTGCTTGCGGTCACACCCCGGTGACGCGTACCGTGTGGGAGGCCGTGGGCACGGGAAAAAACGTCGATGCCATCAAACTTAACCCGAATCTGCGTTACCTGCGCGTAACGGTGCGCGGGCGCGTGGCGCTGATGGTGCTGGGCTATGTGGATGCCTCGCCCGACGGTGCCCTCGAAACTTGGTACAGCAGCGAGGGTGAAGTAATCCGCCTGCAAAACGGTCGTGTGGTGGCCACCGCCGGGCTTGAAATCAACTGGCGTGCCGTGCGCCCTGCCGCCCTGCCAACCTGGAAAGATATGCTCGGGCGCACGTCTATCACCTACCAGCGTGAACGCGACGAAATGCCCGGTTTCCGCTTTGGTATCCGCGAATCTGTATCGCTGTATACCGTTCGCACGCCCACCAATGCTCTGCTGGTGGGCGTACCCGCGCAGGAATTTCGCTGGTACGAAGAGGCGGTGCAAGGCCAACCCGGTGGCCTGCCCTCGGCACGTTACGCGCTGCGCACCGAAGACAGCGAATCGCGCGTTGTTTATGCGGAGCAGTGTCTCTCACCGGCGTTTTGCCTGGCTTGGCAAATCTGGCCAGCAAGATGATAAAGGGACGAACAATCCGCGCGAGAAAGGCCGTACGGTGGCTGCCTTGCGTCGTCGTGCTGTGGCCACTGTGGACTCCTGCCACGCATGCGCAGGTGGCGTTGAAGCTGGAGGCGGTAGCCGACCCGCGTGAAGGCAACCGTGTGGCCACGCCCGGCGAAGGGGTACGCGTAGCCGGCACGTCAGGCGAAAGTGTGCGCCTTGCCGCCAGCGTGTCCGCCGAAGCTGGGCGTCTGCCCGCCGATGCACCGCGCGCGGGCGAGCGCCTGAGCGACTGGCTGCTGCGTCAACCCGTGGATCCGCGTGCCTACCCCACCGGCCTGCAATGGCAAGTGCCCGGCGAGCATTACACCCAGGGGTGGGTGAAACGCGAGCTGCCCGTGTTGCTGCTCTCCGAAAACGTCACGGTTGCCGCGCGCGCGAATATTGCCCGCCTGATCGAAGCGCTGCCCGTCACCGGTCGCGTGCCTGTGCCTCTCGCCGACGCGCGTTGGCTGCAGGCGCACGCGAAAGATGATCCCGTCTTGCAGCGCAATCATACGGTGGTGTTGCCCCATCGCCCCAACACGGTGAGCGTGCTCACCAACGAGGGACAGCGTTGCACGTTGCCGCATCGGCCCGGCAGCGAGGCGCGCGATTATCTCAAAGCCTGCGAGCCTGGGCACTTCAACCGGATCGACCGCGTCTGGCTGATACAACCCGACGGCAGCGTGCGTGACCTCGGCATTGCCTCATGGAATGCGCAAGCCCAGGACGAGGTGGCGCCGGGCGCACTCCTCTGGTCGCCGGCGCAGGACAGCGGCTGGTCGCCGAAGTTTTCTACCCTGCTCGTGCAATTTCTGGCGACGCAGGGTTACGACACGATAGTCTCTGTTGGTGAGTTACCCACCGTAGCGCCAGCGGCAGTCGCGCCAGGCACGCCGTCGCGAGACCCGGTAATCACCGCCAACGACTGGGGCGTCATCGGCCTCTTGCAAACGCCGACGGCACGGATGGCTGAGGCGGGTGAAATGCGCTTTCATGTGAGCCGCGTCTACCCTTACGTTCGCGGCAACATACTCATGCAGCCGTTTGATTGGCTGGAGGCAGGTTATCGTTACACGGATATCAAGAACCGGCTGTATGGCGCGGCTGACCGCACGGGCACCCAAACGAACAAGGACAAGAGCATCGACTTCAAGGTGCGCTTGATCAAGGAAACCGCGCTTTGGCCGCAACTTGCGGTGGGCATCACCGACATCGGCGGCACCGGCCTTTTCTCCAGCGAATACGTGGTCGCCAACAAGCGTATGGGCAATTTCGACTGGAGCCTGGGGCTGGGCTGGGGCAACCTGGGGTCGAGCGGCAACATTCGCAATCCGCTCTCCTTGATCGACAGACGCTTCGAGACGCGTTCTGGCGCGGTGGCTCCGACTGGCGGTAATGTGAATGCAGGTTCCTTTTTCCGCGGCCCCAGCGCCCTGTTCGGCGGGGTGCAATATCACACCCCTTGGGACAAGTGGCTGGTCAAAGCCGAGTACGACGGCAACAACTACCAGAATGAACCGCAGGCCAACAACCGTGCTCAACGTACGCCGCTAAACCTTGGCGTGGTGTACCGTTACACCCCGTACCTCGATGTGTCGGTCGGCCTCGAGCGTGGCAACACGCTGATGGTGGGCCTCACCCTGCATGCGCCGCTGAACCGGCTCCATGCGCCGAAAGTATCGGATGCGCCCACGCCTCGCATCGCTGCGAGCAGCCCGGTGGCGGAACCTATTTGGGCAGCCACCGCCAGCGATATCGCGAGCATGGCCAACTGGTCGGTGCGTCAATTCAGCCGCGAAGGCGATGTGCTGAAGGTGGTCATCGAAAGTCCGCAGGGCTTTCACTGGAACGAGCGCATCGAGCGGATCGCCGCCGTGCTGCATCGGGATGCCCCGGCCTCGATTTATGCCTTCGAGCTGATATTCGCTGAGCAGGGCATGCCCCTTACCCAGCGTGTCATTCTGCGCGAACCCTGGGTTAAGCAAAACATTCAGTATCAGGCGAAGTCCGACCGCATGGATGCCGCAGGGGAGGCCGCGCCGCCCTACGCGTTGCCCGCCACATCGCTGTGGGAAGCCCAGCGGCCCCGATTCGGCTATGCGTTCGTGCCGACATTTCAGCAAAATCTGGGCGGACCCGACGGGTTTTTGCTGTTCCAGGCCGGTGTAGCCACCGACTTCGGGTTGAAGCTTGCCGAGAGCACATCCATCAGCGGCTCGATCAACCTCGGCCTGCTCGACAATTACGACAAGTTCAAATACACCGCGTCCAGCAATCTGCCGCGCGTGCGCACCTTCCTGCGCGAGTACACCACTTCGACTCCCCTCACCCTGCCCAATCTGCAAGTCACCCACGTGGGTAAATGGGACGCCAACCAGTTCTATAGTTTGTATGGCGGCTATCTGGAATCCATGTATGGCGGGGTGGGCGGCGAATGGCTCTATCGCCCCTGGCACAGTCCGTTAGCCGTCGGCATCGACGCGAATTGGGTGCGGCAGCGCAGCTTCAGACAGAACTTGGGTTTCGACAAGGCAGATACGCAAACCGGCTACCGGACGGTTACCGGCCATGCCACGGCCTATTGGGATACTGGATGGAAATCCACCCACGTCAAGTTGCAAGTCGGGCGTTATCTCGCGAAGGATAGCGGCGCCACGCTCGACATCAGCCGATCGTTTAGCAACGGTGTCGTGATCGGCGCCTGGGCGACGAAAACCAATATCACCGCCGCGCAGTTTGGCGAGGGCAGTTTCGACAAGGGTATCTACGTCAGAATTCCATTCGATGTGATGACCACGTCTCGCACCGGCGGCGCGGCCGGTCTCGTTTACAACCCATTGACGCGGGATGGCGGCGCGCGCCTCAATCGCTATGCCACGCTGTACCGCGCGACCAATCCGCGTAGCAAACAAGCAACGAGTTACGTTCCGGGTAACACCGTCGACACATCCGCGCCATAGGAAATTCGATCCGCTAGTTCCCGATGATGCTCACCGGCCAGCGCGTGATCGCCAACCTACGGTTTTTGCTTCATTTTCCCAGCGGCGTGACGCCCAACTCCGCCGCCAACGTATTTAGCGCCGCCATCAACGACGGCGGCATCGGCACACCGTTTTTCACGCGGTCTGCGCGTGCGGTGTGTGAGCCTTCGCCGGGGATGTGGATGCGATCCACACCGGGCAGGCGTTCCGATTGACGCAGATCTTTCACCAGCGCATCGACGCTCTTTTTGAAATCCGCCACCGGTTGAAACGCTTCGATGTTGATCGCCACGATACAGTGGCCACCGTGGTCGCCATATCCAGCACCACCGGCGCTTCATTTTCGCCCGGCATCGCAATCGCAATCGGGTTGGTGGAGAGCAGCATGTCGAGGCCGCCCCACGCGGGTAGATGGTTGGCGTTGCCCACCGCGAGATACAGGCCGATCATGTTGTGCGCCACCGGCATGCTGGCGTAAAGCGACGCCGGCCCCGCAGGGTTGCTCCACTTCGCACCCACCCACGCCACGCCTGCGGTCTTCGCTTTTTCTATCGCTTTTTCGGTGGCGAATTTCATCACCAGATGGCCCATGCCGTTGTCGCCGTTGACGAGCGCCATGGCGCCGGGGCGATGAAGGTTTCGAGTTGGGTTTGCGTAACCCGCAATGGCGTCGTATCTGCTGTAGACATTATTATATAAGTATCTGTTTTCAAAGGATTATTTTAGATTTCGATAAACCGCTTCTTCAACGCCGCGCAACACGCCCAAGCTGGCTTCGTCATAAAACGGCAGCACCTGCATCATCACGATGCCGGCGATTTGCCGTTTCGGATCGATCCAGAAATGCGTGTTGTAAATGCCGCCCCAGCTTAACGAGCCGGGGCTGCGGTATTTAGCGTACTGCGGGTCAGCCGCGGTGACTTGAAAGCCCAGGCCGAATTTATCCTTGCCCGCGCCGACGGGAAACGGTCGCGTGCGCACCGGGTTGGCGTCGGGCTGCGTTTGCATTACCGGGCCGGCGGCGGGCATGGCGCTCATCATCTGCACGGCTTTGGCGCTCAAGATTTTTGCGCCGTCGAGCGTGCCGCCGTTGAGCAGCATGCGCACGAAGCGGCTGTAGTCTTGCGCGGTGGAATACAGGCCGCCATCGCCGCGCACGGGGAATTCCTGCTTGGCCTCGTTCGGCGTTTCGGTGAGCTTGCCGTCTTTTCTGCCATGGAAGGTGACCACGCGCGATACTTTTTCGGCGGGCACCGCATGCGCGGTATCCACCATTTTCAGCGGAGCGAAAATCTGCTTTTGTAAATACACCTCGAGCTTGTCGCCGGAAACTTTTTCCACCACCCAGCCCAGCACGCGCGTGCTGGCACCGTAGGTCCACTTCTCGCCGGGCTCATGCAATAGCGCGAGCTCGGGCTCGTTCTTCTTGGTGGCATCGACAATTTTCTTGACAGTCGGATCGGTGAACGCATAACCGATGCCGGAAGAATGCGTAATCAGATGGCGGATGGTGATCTCGCGCCTGGCAGGGCGCGTGGTATAGCTCGCGTCGGCCTCATTGAACTTGTCGATCACCGGGCGGCCCTTGAATTCGGGCAGGTATTTCGACACCGGATCATCGAGATTCACCTTGCCGGCATCCGCCATCATCATGATCGCCACGGAGGTTACTGGCTTGGTCATCGAGGCAATGCGGAATATCGCATCCTGCGGCATCGCGACACCGCGCGCCACATCCTGTTTGCCGGCAGCGCCTTCGTAGAGTACGCCGTCGCGATTGACGATCATCGTCACCACGCCGGGCACATCACCGCGCTCAGTGGCGGTAGCCGCCACTTTGGCGATCTCGGCTTTGCCGGCATCGGAAATCATCGGGCGCGCGGGTGTGGCCGCGTTAACCGTCGCACTCGTCGCAAACAAGGTTAGAGCCGTGATCAGAACTTTTCGCACGGGTAGCATGGGGAACATAGAGCGCTCCTGTTACAAGATTAAACCGCATTTACTCAATCGCAACTTTATTGTCGCGGAACACCCGGTCGATCACCGCACGCGGCGTTTTTGCCGGCGCGAAAATGCCGTTCCAGTTAAGGCTGCCGATACCGGCAAAGCCCGCCTCGGCCATGGTCGGCACGTTGGTAAAATCCGCCAGACGCTTGTCCGAGGTGACGGCATACGCCTTGATCTGCCCGCTACGCACCGGCCCCGCTTTGGACGCGACGTTCGAAATATTGATATGCGTTTCGCCGCGCATCAGGTTGGTGAGCGTTTCACCCGCGCCCTTGGTGGGGATGTGCAGCAACTTCGCGCTCGCGCGCTGCGTCAGCGCCAGCATATCCAGATGCGAATACGAACCGAGCGGCGCGCCGTAATTCAATTGCCCGTTGCGCGACTTGGCGTAATCCATCGCTTCTTTCAAGGTGTTCGCCGGTACGTCCCCGGGATTGCGTTCGAGAAATTTTGCACCACCATCGTCATACCGGCGAAGGCCCATCACCGCCGGCGCCTGCGGCCTGAACTGTGATCATTGCCAGGCAAAGATTCTCGAGCCGATGATTGCGGCCACCAGTCCGGCAATGCTCGACAGCAAGGTGCGCGAGATGGTGGTGGGCGAAGATTTACAGGGGTTTCTGCTTTCC
>CAMBCF010000155.1 GCA_945864585.1 Bordetella parapertussis
AATTTACCCTGCCAGGGTCACGCGGCGATTGCAGCAACGGCGCGCACTGTGCTACGTTTGGGGTTCGCTTCCCCGTAACACCGGCGCAGTAAAATTCACAATCCGAACTCGAGGTTTCAGCATGAATCATCCCGCAGAAGCAGCCGCAACTCAGGTGCAAGCCCTTCCCTTGTCGCGCATCACCGTGCTCGATCTTACGCTGGCGCGCGCCGGCCCCACCTGCGTGCGCCATCTCGCCGATTGGGGCGCAAACATCATACGCATCGAGCCACCTGACACCGGCGGCGAAGATGTCTCGGGCCGGCGCGACGGTTTTGATTTTCAGAATCTGCACCGTAACAAAAAGTTTTTGAAGCTCAATCTGAAAACCCCCGAAGGCCATGCGGCATTTATGAAGCTCGCCGAAAAAGCGGACGTGGTGATCGAAAACATGCGCGCCGAGGTCAAGCATCGGCTGAAAGTGTCGTATGACGACGTGAAAAAAGTGAATCCGCGCATCGTTTACGGCAGCATCAGCGGGTTTGGTCAAACCGGCCCCTACGGCAAACGCGCCGGCGTGGATCAAATCGTGCAGGGCATGGGCGGCCTGATGAGCATCACCGGCCTGCCCGGTCAGGGCCCCGTGCGCGTGGGCGTGGCGATTGCCGACCTCACCGCAGGCAATCTGCTGGCACTGGGCGTGATGACCGCATTGTTCGACCGCGAAGTCACCGGTGTCGGTCGCTGGGTGACCACCAGCTTGCTGGAATCGATTATTTTCATGCTCGACTTCCAGGCCACGCGCTATTTGATAGCGGGTGAAGTCGCGGGTCAGGCAGGCAACGATCATCCGACGGGCGTGCCCACGGGCGTGTTTCCTGCGAGCGATGGCCTGTTTAACATCGCGGCCTCATCGGCGCGTGTGTTTGCGCGCTTTGCCGAAGCGCTGGGCAAGCCGGAATGGAAAGACCGCGAAGAATGGAACACCCAGGGCAAACGCAGCAAGGATCGCGTTGCAATCAACGCCGCCATCTCGGAAGTCACCAAACACAAACCCACCGCACATTGGGTTGATGTAATGGAAGCTGCCGGTGTGCCGTGCGGCCCGATCAACACCATCGACAAGACTTTTGCCGACCCGCAGGTGCAGCATCTTGGCATTGCCCAGACCGTCAAGAGCGAGAAACTCGGCGATATCCGGCTGGTGAGTTCGGCGATCAATATGGTCGGCACCAGCAAAAAAATACGCCGCGCCACACAGGATTTGGGCCACGACAGCGATGAAATTCTCGCCAGCGTCGGTTATACCAAAGAACAACTCGCGGATTTGCGGGCTAAGGGCGTGATCTAACAGCGAAAACCTTTTTTGACACGGACTTCACGGATTTCCGCAGATTTTTTCGTAGTGAATCTGTGTTCATCTGTGAAATCTGTGGCACAGATTTTGACGTATTTTTCTAATACAAGGCATCCACATGGACTCCGCACCAACTGACAAGATTCTCGGCACCAAAAAAGGCGCCATCGGCACGCTGACATTTAATTATCCGGAAAAGCACAACGCGATGTCGCCGGAGATGGCGCAAGCCGCGGCTGCCGTCATCAACGATTTCGGCGCCGACCCTGCAGTGCGCGTGGTGGTGCTGCGCGGCGCGGGCAGCAAGGCCTTTGTGTCGGGGGGTGACATTTCCCAGTACGAAAAAAACCGCGCTACGGCGGAGCAGGTCGCAGCCTATAACCAGATGTCGTCAGGCTTTCGCGATGCCCTTACCCGCATCGCCAAACCGACCATCGCCATGATACGCGGCTGGTGTCTGGGCGGCGGGCTCGCCATCGCGCTGCGTTGTGACATCCGTATCTGCTCGGAAGACGCACAATTCAGCGTGCCGGCCGCGCGGCTGGGTATCGGCTACGGCGCCGACTCGCTGGGCCAATTGGTTGAGCTTGTCGGCCCTTCGGTAGCCAAGGAAATTCTGTTTACCGCGCGCCGCTACACCGCCTACGAGGCGCATCGCATCGGCCTCGTCAATCACGTGTTACAGGTGGGCATGCTCGAAGCCTTTGTCAATCAGTATGCCGCGACCATGGCCGACAACGCACCGCTGTCCATCGTCTCGGCCAAGCGCGTGATCGACGAATACGTGAAAGACCCGAACAAACGCGATCAAGCAGCGGCCGACAAAGCAGTAGCCGATTGTTTTGCCAGTCAGGATTACGTCGAAGGCCGGCGTGCGTTCATGGAAAAGCGCAAGCCGGTGTGGACAGGGCGATAGAAGCGCACGCACCTGCATACAGCAAATCCAGGGGGTGCGATTCAAACCGATGCCCCAAAAAATTCATCTTTACTTCTCCGCCGCACGGCTCCTTCCCCTTCAGGGGGAAGGTTGGGATGGGGGTGGGGTGCTGTCCAGAGCCGTTGGTGCTACAAAGTGAACCTTCCCCCCACCCCCATCCCCGCCTTCCCCCTGAAGGGGAAGGAGTTTCCTTGGGCATAGACTCATGCGATCTTCCAATAGTACTATCCGCGTCGGCACCGGCGCAGGCTTCTCCGACGACCGCATCGAGCCAGCCGTCGATCTGGCCGAGCGCGGCAAACTCGACTACCTGGTGTTCGAGTGTCTCGCCGAACGCACCATTGCCCGCGAGAACCTCACGCGTCTCAAAAACCCCGAACTGGGCTACACGCCGTATCTCGTCGAACGTTTTCACGCGGTGCTGCCCGCCTGCACAAAGAATGGCATCCGCATAGTCACCAACATGGGCGCGGCCAACCCACTGGGCGCCGCGCGCGCAGTGCGGCGCGAAGCAAAGGCGTTGGGCATCGCCGATCTGCCGGTGGCTGTGGTGACCGGTGACGACGTGGCAGAAATCGTGCGCAGGAATCCGCAGCTTTCGCTGATGGAAAACGGCGAACCGGTTGAATCACTGTTGCCGCGCATGGCATCCGCCAATGCCTACCTCGGAGCGGATGTCATCTGTGAAGGCCTCGCCACCGGCGCGCCGGTAGTGATGACGGGGCGCGTCGCCGATCCGTCGCTGTTCCTCGGTACCATGCTGCATGGCCTCGGCTGGAGCTACAACGATTACCCCAGGCTGGCCATCGGCACGCTGGCGGGGCATATGATGGAGTGCGCGGCACAACTGACCGGCGGCTGCTTTATCGATCCCGGCAAGAAAGACTGCGACGACCCCATCAACATCGGCTTTCCGTATGCCGACATTCAGGCGGATGGCAGCCTGGTGCTCGGTAAGCTGGAAGATTCCGGCGGCCGGCTAGACAGAATGACCTGCACCGAACAGGTTTTATATGAGATGCATGACCCGACAAGCTACATCACGCCCGACTGCATACTCGACATTACGGATGTCGAATTCGCGCAGGACAGTCAGCACCGGGTGCGCGCCCAGGGCGCCAAGGCGCGGCCGCGCACGCCGACCTACAAAGTGGTGGTGGGTTATCACGACGGTTACATCGGCGAAGGCGAAGTCGGCTACGCCGGCCCCAATGCGCTGGCGCGGGCGAAATTGGCTGAAAAGATTGTCCGCCAGCGGCTGCGCCAGCGCGGCTTCACCTATCCCGAGATCCGCGTTGATTACATCGGCATCTCCAGTCTGCACGGGTTGGGAGAAGGCAGACCCGAGCCTTACGAAGTGCGGCTGCGCATTGCGGCGCGCAGCCCTGACCGCAAGGCCGCGCTGGCGGTGGGTTTCGAGGTGCGTACGCTGCACGTCAATGGGCCGTCCGGCGGCGGGGGCGGCTCGAACGCCATTCGCGAAGTGCTCGCGGTCAAATCGCTTCTGATGCCGCGTGCACTGGTGAAAACCGAAGTTTCCGTGGTGGGTACGCTATGAGCGTGAAAGTCTACGACCTCGGCCACGCCCGCGCGGGTGACAAGGGCAACACCTCGAATGTTTCGGTCACTGCCTACGACGAGCGCGCATGGAACATCCTGCGCGAGCAATTAACCGTCGAACGCGTGATGCACGCTTATGCGGAGATTGCGAAAGGCCCGGTTACGCGCTACGAGCTGCCCAAGCTCAGGGCGCTCAATTTCGTTATCGAGAATGCACTGGGTGGCGGTGTCACCGTTTCGCTGGCGCAGGACATGCACGGCAAGAGTTTGTCGTTTGTTATGCTGAACATTGATTTGCGCGGACCAAGCTGATCTCAGTTCAGTTTATGCGGCGGCAGGCCCTGCGCTTGCGGCGGCGGCACCGCATCGGGGTCGATGGCGAGTTTGATATCCCAATCGGATTGCGCTACGGCATCCAGCAGCAGCTTGGAAATCATGTGCAGCAGCCCGGCATCCACGCCGAGGTCGATGCCCTGCCCCTGCTCCGGATGCAAACTCAGCAGTTGTTGCTTTTGATGCGGCTGTTTGCCGGTGATACGCGACAACAGCACCGGCGCCACGCCCAACGGCAACAGGCTCACGCCTTCCTCGAACGGCTTGGCGAATTCGCCGCTGCGCACCACGTTGGCGTGCTGCAGATCCATGATCGAGCGGCGTACATGTTCGTCGGCGTGCTGTGCCGAGGCCGGATCGCGCTCCAGCATCTTGAGCAGCATCGTCCACAACAGCTTCACGTAACGACGCGTCAGCCAAAAGCGGAATTCGGCGCGCTCGGTGGACAAAATGCGCAGCAGGATGCGATCTTCCCGCGCGTTGTACGCCATCTGGATCTGGTGAATGTTCATAAGCCGGGAGCTTACCGTCCGGCCTGAGTGGCGTAAAGTCTCGGCGTAAAGCTCCCGCGTCAGTGCAATGCGCGCTTGGCGAAGGTGATCGCGCCGCCTTTGCTGAGGTCCACGTGGATCGCATCCTGCGCTGCGAATTTACCTTCCAGTATCGCTTTGGCCAGCGGATTTTCGAGCTGCGCCTGGATAGCGCGCTTCAACGGCCGCGCGCCGTATATCGGGTCGAATCCCGCCGCCGCCAATTCGTGCAACGCTGCATCGCTGACCTCGATTTTCATATCCAGCGCCGCCAGCCGTTTTTCGAGATGGGCCAGTTGTATTTTCGCGATCGACTGTATGTGCTTCTCATCCAGGCCGTGGAACACCACGATCTCGTCAATGCGGTTGATGAACTCCGGCCGGAAATGCACCTTCACCTCGCCCAGCACCGCGAGCTTGATCACCTGATAATCGTCGCCCTGCATTTGCTGAATCATGTGCGAACCCATGTTGGAGGTCATCACGATCACGGTGTTTTTAAAATTCACGGTGCGGCCCTGGCCATCGGTCATGCGTCCATCGTCGAGCACCTGCAGCAGCACGTTGAACACATCCGGGTGCGCCTTTTCGATTTCGTCGAGCAGAATTACCGAGTACGGCTTGCGCCGCACCGCCTCGGTCAAATAGCCGCCCTCCTCATAACCGACATAACCGGGCGGCGCGCCGATCAGGCGCGCGACAGAATGTTTTTCCATGAATTCCGACATATCGATGCGTATCAAGTGATCTTCGGCATCGAACAAAAACTCCGCCAGCGCTTTGCACAATTCTGTTTTGCCCACGCCGGTCGGACCCAGAAACAGGAATGAGCCGTACGGCCGCTTGGGGTCGCCCAGCCCCGCGCGCGAACGGCGTATCGCATCCGCCACCAGCCGCGTCGCCTCGTCCTGCCCCACCACACGTGCGTGCAGCCGCTCTTCCATTTTGAGCAGCTTCTCGCGCTCGCCCTGCATCATGCGCGACACCGGAATGCCCGTTGCACGCGACACCACTTCGGCGATTTCTTCGGCGCCCACCTGCGTGCGCAGCAGCTTGTGCTTGATGTCACCGCCTGCCTTTTCCGCCTGCCTGAGTTGCGCTTCGAGCTGCGGCAGCTTGCCGTATTGCAGCTCGGCCACTTTGTCGAGCTTGCCTTCACGTTGCAGCTTTACGATATCGGCGCGCGCGCGCTCGATTTCCTCTTTCACATGCGCGCTGCCCTGCACTTGTGCTTTTTCCGCTTTCCAGATTTCGTCAAGGTCGGCGTATTCGCGCGACAGTGCCTTGATTTCAGTTTCGATCAGTTGCAGTCGTTTTTTCGAGGCTTCATCTTTTTCGCGCTTAATTGCCTCGCGTTCGATTTTCAGCTGAATCAGACGCCGGTCGAGTTTATCCATTGACTCCGGTTTGGAATCAATTTCCATTTTCACGCGCGACGCCGCTTCGTCGATAAGATCGATCGCCTTGTCCGGTAAAAAGCGGTCGGTAATATAGCGCTGCGACAATTCCGCCGCTGCCACGATGGCCGGGTCGGTGATATCCACGCCATGATGCAATTCGTACTTCTCCTGCAGCCCTCGCAAAATGGCGATGGTGCTCTCCACACTGGGTTCATCCACCAGCACTTTTTGAAAGCGGCGCTCGAGCGCGGCGTCCTTCTCGACGTATTTGCGGTACTCATCGAGCGTGGTCGCACCCACGCAGTGCAACTCGCCGCGCGCCAGCGCGGGCTTCAGCATATTGCCGGCGTCAATCGCACCTTCGGCCCTGCCCGCGCCCACCATGGCGTGCAGTTCATCAATAAATACTATGGTTTGGCCTTCGTCCTGCGCAATTTCCTTGAGCGCCGATTTAAGCCGCTCTTCAAACTCACCGCGGTATTTTGCGCCCGCCAGCAGCGACGCCATATCCAGCGACAACACGCGCTTGTTCTTCAGCGTTTCCGGCACTTCGCCATTAACGATGCGTTGCGCCAGGCCTTCGACAATGGCGGTCTTGCCCACGCCGGGTTCACCGATCAGCACCGGATTATTTTTGGTGCGCCGTTGCAGTATCTGAATCACACGGCGAATTTCATCGTCGCGTCCGATCACCGGATCGAGCTTGCCCGCGCCCGCGCGCTCGGTAAGGTCCATGGTGTATTTTTTCAGCGCCTCACGGCTGCCTTCGGCTTCTGCGCTTTGCACGCCTTCGCCGCCGCGAACCGCGTTGACCGCCTGCTCCAGTGGCGCGCGCGTCACACCGCTTTGCTTTAACAAACGGCCGGTCTCGCCTTTGTCCTCTGTCAGCGCCAGTAAAAACATCTCGGAGGCGATGAATTGGTCGTCGCGTTTTTGCGCTTCCTTGTCGGTCACATTGAGCAGGTTGCCCAGATCGCGCGACACATTGACTTCGCCGCCCGCGCCCTGCACCTTGGGCATCCGCTCAATCGCCTGCGCCAGCGCGCTACGCAAGGCAGGCACATTCGCGCCGGCGCGTCCCAGCAGCGAAGCCGTACCGCCATCCTGCTGCTGAATCAGCGCGTGCAGCAGATGCTGCGGCTCGATGTACGGGTTGTCATGCCGCACCGCGGCGCTCTGTGCGTCGGAGAATGCCTGCTGGAACTTGGTAGTGAATTTGTCAAATCGCATAATGCTCTGCCCCTGCGTATCTCTATGCCATAAAAGATGGGGGCCGCGCGCAGGGATTCAAGGCGTTGCGGGAAATTCACGTAACTAATTGTTTTTAATAAATATTTAAGCTGCAAAGGCTGTGAAGAAAAATCAAAACCTTTTTTGCCACAGATGAACACAGATTTACACAGATAAGGGCAGATAAGGTCAAAACCAAAGAACAATTTATCCGGTGCAACAAATTGAGACATCGCAGGAAAATTGCAGCGCCCTTTCCCCCTGCGGACTGTACCCTTTGTGCCGGTCTATTTTTGGTTTTGACCTTATCTGTGTAAATCTGTGTTCATCTGTGGCAAATAGTTTTTGACCTAAATCCGCCGCGCCAGCGCGGCAATATGCCGCAGCAACTCACTTTCCTCGTACGGCTTGCCGAGGAACACGTCAACACCCAGCTCGCTGGCATGCTGGCGATGCTTGTCCGCCGTGCGCGAGGTAATCATGATAATCGGCAGGGTTTTCAGCGCTACTTCGGCGCGCACATTGCGGGTGAGATCGAAGCCATCCATACGCAATCATCACATCCGGCACCTGATCGCGCATTTTTTCCAGTGCTTCAACGCCGTCTTTCGCCACCTGCACTATATAACCTTCGCTCGTGAGCAGGCGGCCGGTGATTTTACGCACGGTCAGTGAATCGTCCACCACCAATACACTGCGCTGACGTTCGGGTTGCGCCACGATCGCGGGCGCCACAGGCATCGCGGATGCATCCGGCGCATGGTCCTGCGCCCGCGACAGTTGTTCAATGCGGCGCATCGACAACAGCACCGGATTCAAAATCAGCACGGTCTCGCCGGAGCCGAGTACCGCGGCGCCGGTTACGCCGGGCACGCGTGCCAGCTGCGGCCCGATGTTTTTGATCACGATCTCTTGTCTGCCGACAATAGCATCGACTTGTATCGCGGCCCGCTCGGCGCCGCTGCGCAACAGTACCACCGAGCCGGCGGCTGCGGCTTGCGCCGCCGCACCCTCGCCCATATCGAGCAACAGGCCCAGATGATGAAACGGGTAGCTTGTGTTTTGCCATTCGATCACGCAGCCGGCACGCGCCGCCCCCAGCACATCGGCTTTCAGGCGCTGCACCTGTTCCACCATCATCGTCGGCACTGCAAAGGCGTTGCTGCCCACACGCATCACCACTGCTTGCAGCACCGACAGGGTGAGCGGCAGATGCACGGTGAAGGTGGTGCCTTTGCCAGGCAGGGAAGTGGTGCTGACACGCCCGCCGAGCGCGGTAATCTCGCTCATCACCACATCCATGCCGACGCCGCGGCCGGCATCTTCGGTAACCGCGTCGGCGGTGCTGAAGCCTGAGCGAAAAATAAAATTGCCGATCTGCTGATCGGTCAGCCGTTCGTTCTCGCGCATCAATCCCAGACTGACGGCTTTTTCGCGGATATACGCGAGGTTCAGGCCGGCGCCATCGTCGGCCAACGTCAACACCACTTCATTGCCCTGCTGACGCACTTCGATGCGCAACACACCCACTTCCGGCTTGCCCGCCGCGAGGCGCTGCGGCGGCGCTTCGATGCCATGCACCACCGCGTTGCGCAGCACGTGTTCAATGGGTGC
>CAMBCF010000156.1 GCA_945864585.1 Bordetella parapertussis
GTTGCCGTTGCCGTTTTCAGGCCGGCTTCTTCAGCTTCGACAAAAACTGTTTGCGAAATTTCGCCACCTTGGGGGCCACCACCGCCACGCAGTAACCCGCGCGAGGATTACGTGCGTAGTATTCCTGATGGTAATCCTCGGCGATGTAGAACACCGTCGCCGGCGTGACCTCGGTCACCACCGGGTCGCGCCACAGCCCTGCCGCACTCAATCTGGCGATCACTTCTTGCGCCGCCGCCTGCTGTTGCGGCGTATGGTAAAAAATCGCCGAGCGATACTGCGTGCCGCTATCGTTACCTTGCTGGTTCAGCGTGGTCGGGTCATGGATCACAAAAAAAACTTCCAGAATCTCGCGCAACGACACCAGCGCCGGATCAAATGTGATCTGCACCACCTCCGCGTGTCCGCTGCGGCCACTGCATACCTGTTCATAGGTCGGATCGGGATTCTTGCCCCCCATATAGCCCGACTCGACCGAAATCACACCTTTGAGTTCATCGTAAACTGCCTCAAGGCACCAAAAGCATCCACCGCCCAGCGTTGCGACTTCCCTGCCGTTTTGAATTTCGCTCATGTAATTTCCTCTGCGTTTGACGGAATTTTGCAATAATTGCATACACTAAGCAGAACCTAAGTCGAACATACCAGCAAAACCTTACCCCCTGTAAGTTCAGCCTGTCAATTCCGACCAAGCCGCACCACGCGCAAACCGCCGCGATTCACCAAGGAGAGTGTCATGAATTACTTGCACCGCCTGTTATTGATTGCCGCAGTGCTGCTGCTCAACCCGGCGCTAACCTTTGCGCAAGCGCCCGCCGTGAAAACCGCCAAAGCCACCTTTGCCGGCGGCTGCTTCTGGTGCATGGAGCCGCCCTACGACAAACTGCCGGGCGTGATTGCAACTATATCCGGCTACATGGGCGGCCACCTCAAAAACCCGACTTACGAACAAATTTCTACCGGCCGCACCGGCCACACCGAAGTGGTGCAGGTCGAATATGACCCGTCAAAAGTCAGCTACGAAAAACTGCTGCAGGTGTTCTGGATTAACATCGACCCGACGGTAAAAAACGCACAGTTCTGCGACCACGGCTCACAATACCGCAGCGGTGTGTTTTACCATGACGATGAACAACGCAAATTCGCCGAGGCATCGAAAGCCGCGCTGAATAAATCCAAACCGTTCAAAGCCGAGATCGTCACCGAAATCACCAAGGCCGGCGAATTTTATCGCGCGGAGGAGTACCATCAAAACTACTATCTCAATAATCCGGTGCGCTACAAGTTGTATCGCAACGGCTGCGGGCGCGATGCGCGGTTGAAAGAACTGTGGGGTAAGGCGCCGGAGTAAAAGTTATGTAACTTGTTGTTTTTAAACTATTAATCTGATAAGAGCGGCTGCGCAGTGAGAATCGCCGCGCTCAGTTTTTCGACATCGAGGGTCATTGGCAATCTCCGGCAGGTGGTGGATCAGCTTAGTCGAGACGTATATTCGCAGCGCGAATAATGCCGTCCCACTTGGCACGATCTTTTTTCAGGAACTCGGCGAACACTTCGGGCGTGCTGCCTATCGGGCGTACGCCTAAATCCACCAGCCGCTGCTGCACGTCTGGCTCGCGCAGCGCCTTCGCAATCTGCGTGCTCAACTGCGTAACCACTTGGCGCGGCGTCTTGGCGGGAACCACGGTCCCGAACCAGGACGAAATATCGAAGCCATCCAGTCCGCCCTCGGCGGTGGTAGGCACATCGGGCAACTGCGGCAGGCGTTTGGCGCCTGCGACCGCCAGCGCCCGTAGTGTGCCGGCTTTGATCTGCGGTATCACGGGCGCCGGGTTCGCGAACATGGCGGTGGCCTGCCCCGACATTACCGCGATCACAAACTCGGGGCCTTTGTAAGCAATGTGCTGAACGGTGACGCCCGCAGTGCGCTGGAACAGTTCGGTCGCCAGATGCAGCGAACTGCCCGCACCGGGTGAAGAAAAATTCATCTTCCCCGGCTCACGCTTGGCCGCTGCAATGAACTCACCGAGATTTTTTGCGGGATTCTTGGCATGCACGACCAGTAACACTGACATGTCCGCAAGTAACGACACCGGCGCAAAGGAATGCGCATCGAACGGCATCTCTCTATAGAGGCTCGGGTTCATGGCCAACACGCTGCCCGGCGTAAACAACGAGTGGTAACCATCGGGATTGGCGCGCGCGACGATGCCCGCGGCGATATTGCCGGAGGCGCCGGGCCGGCTGTCGATCACGAACGTCTGGCCGTTGTATTGCGTCAACTTTTCGCCAATGGTACGTGCGAGCAGATCGGGGATGTTACCCGCGCCGGTAACCACCACCCTGACGGGTTTGGTAGGCCACTCTTGGGCGGCAGCCTGCGCAGCCGTATAACCAAAGGTGGCCGCGATAAAACTTATTGTCGATAAAGCCTGCTTAAGTGTGGCCGGAGACATTAGGCGTTTGCTGCTGGCATCGAAGTTCATTTGAGACCTCCTGATTTGAGTAACAACGTTGGCAGGGAAAAACATGCGTAGAATTGTGTTCTGGTTCTCGTGTAAACACTATGGCAGTCTGCAGCCGCCTTGGGAACCCAGTATTTTGCAATACGGCTATAGCCGCTATACCCCTATAGGAAATCGCAATGCCCCAGAATGCTAAAGACACCGACAGCCACATCGGCCGCCGCCTCAAGCTGCGCGACCTGCAAATCCTGGCTAGTGTCGCGCAGCACGGCAGCATGGCGAAGGCGGCGGCGCATCTTGCGACCACGCAACCCACGGTATCGCAGGCCATCGCTGATCTCAAAGACGCCGTGGGCGTGCGGCTGTTTGACCGCAGCACGCAAGGGGTCGTGCCGACGGTCTTCGGCGAAATTCTACTCAAGCGCGGCGCCGAAGCGTTCGATGCGTTAAAGCAGGGCATGCGCAACATCGAATTCCATGCGACATCCGGTGCGGGTGACGTGTGGATGGGATGCGCGGAACCGTTTTTGCATGGATTTTTGCCCGCCGTGATTCCACGGCTTGCGAAACGGCAACCGAAGATCATTGTGCATGCGACAGACGTAAACCCTTCAGAGAATGTTCACTACCTGAGAGAACGCAAACTGGATCTGTTGATCGGCAGATCTACGCGGGCGCAAGGGGATGACGATCTTCATTCGGAAACCTTGTATGAGGATTCGTTTACCGTAGTCACCGGGGAAAAAAATCCCTGGGCGCGCCGGTGCAAGGTTGCACTTGCGGATCTGATGGACGAAGGGTGGCTTTATGGTGAGCCGGGTAACGCCACGCAGGCGCGAATATCCGAAACGATATTGGCCAAGACCGGGCGGCTGCCGCGGGTTGCCATGTACACTACATCCTTTAATTTGCGTCTCGCCTTGTTGGCATCGGGTGACTACATTTCTTGCATACCGGGCTCAGTTTACCGCTATGGCGCCGCAGGAAGGCCCATCAAGGCGCTACCTGTGGATATGGCGCTTAAGTTGCCCGTGGCGATCCTCACGCTCAAAAACCGCACGCTCAGTCCGGCGGTAAAACTTTTTATCGAGACCGCGCGGGAAGTGGCGAAGACGATGACGACAGACGCCTGATCGCGGCAGTTGCGGCTGATCCGCAGTTAAGCCGCTCAGCCTTGCCGACCGCTTTTCAAAGCAGCGATCTCCGCATCCGTAGCATTGAGGCCGCGCCACACGATCGCTGCCGCCAATATCGCCGCCGCTTTGAGTTCGCCGGACGCAGCCTTGTCGCGCGTGTCGGCGGGCGTGAGGATGTGACGCACGTTGCTGGCGGGATCGTCGAATCCGGCGACCAGACGCAGCGCCGGAATGCCGTGCAGCGCGAAGTTGTAATGATCTGAATTCGACATCATCGGGCGATAGGTGTCGAGCGGCATGCCGATGTCCGCGGCCGCGCCCTGCACGAAACCATCCAGTGCAGGAAACTCGCTGGTAAGCGCGGTGAGCCGCGCGCCGCCGGCGATGGTATCGAGATTGACGTTAAGAACCATGCGGCCGATTTCGCCGGGCGTCATGCGCGCGAGGTATTCTTTCGATCCGGCGAGCGCCCATTCCTCGGCGCTGAAGAGACACACACGCAGGCCCCGTTGGCAGTTCTCGATATGCGGCGCGAAGGCGCGCGCGATGGCGATGGCGCCCGCGACGCCGGTGGCATTGTCCATCGCGCTCTCGGCGAGATGGTGGCCATCGATGTGTGCGCTCAACACCACGCGTTGATCGGTTGCACCGGGCAGGTCGAGTATTACCACCTGCGTCGTCGCATCAAAATCCTCGCCGTCGATGACAATGCGCACGCGTGGGCACGTCATGCCGCGCAGGCGAGCGGCGGATTCCCAATCGGTCGCCACCGCGGGTATGCCGGCCTGTCCGCCGCGGCCGGACGAGCCGCAGGTGGTGCCGGTGCCGGTCACCGGATTGGCGATGATGAAGCCCGCTGCGCCGCGTTCCAGCGCCGCGTTATACTTGCGGCGGCGATGGATGTGGCCCGCCATGAACGGATACTCGTGCGACACCAGCACGATGCGGCCTCCGATTTCTCCAGCGCGCTGTTCAAACTGTTCGGGCGTACCGCGGCCCAGATCGATGACTTCGGCTTCAATGCCTTGTGGTGGCGTGGATTGCGCGCCGACCAGCGCGGTGCAGGCAAGGTTCGGCCCGTCGGGCGCGATATTCAGTTGCGCACGATTCAGACGCCAACCGGCGTAACGCACCGGTTCGAGTGACAACGCGCCGAGCCCAATCGCCGCGAGTGCTGCGTGCGCCGTGTCGATGCCGCGACGCTCGGATTCGCTGCCCGCCATGCGTCCGCCGCAATCGCATAGGGCATTGAAGTCACTCCACAGTTGGCGGTCGCCGGCGAGCGCGCCGAGCGCTTGCGTGAAAGCATCGCTCATCGCGGCCTCACTGCAGTTTGACTCCGGCGCTTTTGACGATGCCGCGCCAGCGGCTCACATCCGTCTCCAGCAGCTTGCGCAGTTCTTCGGGCGTGCTGGTCACTGGATCAACCGACAGCACGGCATAGCGCTCGCGCAAATCGCGTGACGCCAGCGCCTGCACGATCGCGCCGCGCAGCTTTTCCACCACCGGCTTGGGCACGCCCGCCGGCGCCATCACCGCCCACCAGTGCGAAATCACCATGCCGCTGACGCCGCTCTCTTCAAACGTCGGCACGGCGGGCAAGGTGGCGAGGCGTTTTGCGCTGGTCACCGCCAGTGTGCGGATGCGCGCGCTCTGCACATGCGGCGCGGCGGTGGCCATGCTGGTGAACGTCGCCGGAATTTGTCCGGCCACTACATCGCCCATCGCCGGACCGGCCCCTTTGTAGGGAACATGCGTGAGCTTCACGCCCGCGCCGATCTGGAACAACTCGCCCATCAGGTGGCTCGCGGTGCCGTTGCCGCCCGAGCCGAACGCGAGCTTCGACGGCTGTATTTTCGCCGCCGCGATGAATTCGCGCAGCGTCGCCGCCTGTGACGGATGAACGAACAGAAACAGCGGCGAAGTACCGACCACCGTCAGCGGCGAAAAATCCTTGATGGGATCGTACGGCACGGTTGCATACACGCTGGGGTTGATGGTGTGCGGCATATCGGAAAGCAGAATCGTATAACCATCCGCCGGCGACTTCGCCACCACGTCGGTGCCGATCATGCTGCCCGCGCCCGGACGATTGTCGACGACGAAGGTCTGCCCCAGCGACTCGCCGAGTTTCTGGCCGATCAGTCGCGCGATTACATCGGAGCTGCCGCCCGGCGCATACGGCACCACGAAGCGCACCGGCTTCGAAGGGTAGTCGGCGGCTGCCGCTGGCAGCGCGACCAGCGACAGCAAACAGGTAGCGCCCGACCACACTCGCAAGACATTCCCCAAACTGCGGGCAAGCGCGCGTATGTAGATGTGTTTCATACGCTGCCCCCGTCCATTAGCCCTTCGTTTTCAACCTGGCATCATTTGCCGCAATGAACGCGCGGATTTCAGCGGACATATCCAGCAACTTCAGCCACTGCTCTTTGTATAAGGTCACCGGGAAACGCCCCATGCCGTAAATCGACACCGCGCCTTTCTCGCTGACTTTCATGGAAATGCCCGTGGCAGCATCTTTTTTCAGCGCGGCGTTTTCGTTGCGCAAGCGTTCGAGTTCCGCCTTCAAGTCATCGTCAGACATTACTGCTCCTTGTAATAGGGATTCCACGCCCCGCGCGCAACACCCGCACGCCGCATGGCGTTACGTGACAAGACTTATTGTCGCACACGCCGCGTCTATGCCGTGCGCGCTCAATCCGCCCGCGCGCCGATACGCCGTATGATCCGACCCCACTTGTCGCTTTCCGACTGAATCAACTGGCGGAACGCTTCGGCGCTGCCGCCTACCGGCTCAAGGCCGGCAGCGTTCAGACGCACACGCACGCCGGCGTCCTCCAGTGCTGCATTGAATTCTCGATTCAAACGCACCACGATTTCAGCGGGCGTGCCCGCGGGCACCAGCACGCCGTTCCACGCCAGCGCTTCGAATTTGGGCAGGCCCGCTTCGGCCACCGTCGGCAAATCAGGTGTCAGCGCATAACGCGCAGCGCCCGACACCGCCAGCAACTTAACCTTGCCCACCTTGGCGAGCGGCGTGATCGCCGTCGGCACCGCGAACAGCAACTGCGTGTCGTTACCCGCCACCGATGCAATGGCCGGCGGCGAGCCGTTGAACGGCACGTGCACCATATCCAGGCCCGCCATCGCTTTGAGCAATTCCATCGACAGGTGCGACGAACTGCCGTTGCCCACCGAGGCATAACTCAGCTTGCCCGGATTCGCCCTCGCGTGCGCAATCAGTTCCTTCAGCGACGTCGCGACAACTGCAGCGCTCACCGCCAGCACATTAGGCTGGCTGGTGGTGATGACCACAGGCAGCAAATTCTTTGCCGGCTCGTACGGCAGCTTCGCATACAGGTGCGGAGCAAACGCCAGCGGACCGTTGAAAGACAGCACCATGGTGTAGCCGTCCGGCGCACTCTTGGCGACAAAATCAGTTGCCAGCGTGCCGCCGGCACCCGCGCGATTCTCGACCACCACAGGCTGGCGCAGCGTGTCCCTGAGCTTGTCGCCCAGAATGCGCCCGATCACGTCTATCGAACTGCCGGCTGGTGCGGTCATGACAAATTTGAGCGGCTTGGCGGGCCATGCCTGTGCTGAGCCGCTGGCAGCGGTTTGGGCTGCGGCGGGCGCTGCTGACACCACGCTTATCACGGCCAGCGCGTGAAAAAAATTCAAACCCCGGTATGGCTTCATGGAAAGATACGCTATGCAATAGAATTCATTGTTCGTATTATAATATAACCGTTTGTTTTTAAACAAATATTCTAAATAGGAAAAACACCAAGCCATGACCTGGCAGCCCGAACTCGACGAACTGCGCAGGCGCGAAGCGTTCGCGCGGCAAATGGGTGGCGCCGACAAAGTGAAGCGCCAGCACGATGGCGGACGGCTCACGGTACGCGAACGCATCGACGCCTTGCTCGATAAAGAAAGTTTTCATGAAGTCGGCGCTGTTGCCGGCAAAGCCAGCTACGACGGCGATGGCAATCTTACCGCGTTGCAAGCAGCCAACTGTGTGTTCGGGCGCGGTAGAGTCGATGGCCGGCCAGTGGTGGTATGCGGCGACGATTTCACCGTGCGCGGCGGCTCGGCGGATGCCACCATCAAGGAGAAAACCGTGATGGCGGAGCAGATGGCGAACGAATTTCGCCTGCCGCTCATCCGCGTCATCGAAGGTTCGGGCGGCGGTGGTTCGGTAAAGACCATCGAGACCACAGGGCGCGCCAACCTGCCGGGACGCGTCGCGGGTAACGCGGGCTATCATTGGGCGGTGGTGAATCTGGGCACGGTGCCGGTGGTGGCGCTGGGGCTCGGTTCGGTTGCCGGCCTGGGCGCGGCAAGGGTTGCGGCCAGTCACTACTCGGTGATGACCAAGACCACCTCGGCGATGTTTGTAGCCGGGCCGCCGGTAGTGGAACGCATCGGTCAGAAACTCACCAAGCAGGAACTCGGCGGCTGGGAAATCCAGACCAAAGCCGGCGCAGTGGATCACGCCGTCGATACCGAGGCAGAAGCATTCGCGTGCGCGCGGCGCTTTTTGTCGTACTTGCCGTCATCTATCTACGCCACGCCGCCGCTGGCGCCGTACGCAGAAGATTCAAAGCGCGACGATGAAGCGCTGCTCAAAGTCATCCCCAAAGACCGCCGCCGCGTGTACCAGATGCGCCCGATCATTGAAACGCTGGTGGATCGCGACAGCTTTTTTGAAATGGGCCGCATGTTTGGGCGCTCCATTATCACAGGGCTGGCGCGTATCGAGGGCCGCCCGGTGGCGGTGATGGCGGGCGATCCGTATCACTATGCCGGCGCATGGACCGCGGACGCGTGCACCAAAATCATCCGCTTTGTCGATCTGGCGCAAACGTTTCACCTGCCGCTGCTGCATTTAGTCGATTGCCCCGGATTTCTGGTGGGGCTGGAGGCGGAGAAAACCGCGACCATTCGTGCCGGTGTGCGCGCGATGGCTGCCATCGACCAGACCACAGTGCCGTGGTGCTCGATCCTCGTGCGCAATGTGTTCGGTGTGGCCGGCGCCCTGCATCAGCCGCCGGGAAGATTATCGCTGCGTTATGCGTGGCCGTCGGCGCGCTGGGGCTCATTGCCGCTGGAGGGCGGCATTGAAGCGGCCTATCGCGCGGACCTCGATGCGGCTGCCGACCCGCAAGCGAAGCTCGCCGAAATCGAGAAGCGTCTTAACCTGCTGCGTTCGCCATTTCGCACCGCAGAAACGTTTTGGGTCGAGGAGATCATTGATCCGCGCGACACGCGCAAACTGCTGTGTGAGTTTGTGCAGCTTGCCGAACCGCTGCTGACGCCGGGGCGG
>CAMBCF010000157.1 GCA_945864585.1 Bordetella parapertussis
GCGCGATGTGTTGTGCGCCAACGTCCACGGTTTCAGCCTGCACGCGGGCGTACGCTGTGACGCCAATGACCGCAAGGGTATCGAACAACTGTGCCGCTACATCACGCGCCCGGCGATAGCCAACGAACGGCTGAGTATCAACCGTGAAGGCAACATGGTGCTCAAGTTAAAGACTGCGTACCGCAACGGCACTACCCACATCGTGATGTCGCCGATGGAGTTCATGCAGCGGCTCGCCGCACTGGTGCCAAGGCCGCGCTTGCACTTGATACGGTTTCACGGGGTGCTCGCGCCGAATGCGAAACTCAGATCAAAGGTAGTGCCTGTGCCGCCCCAACGCACTACGGCGGGCGAGGGCGATTGCCAGCATGCGCACAGCGCACCGGTGCGCATGAGCTGGGCGCGGTTGCTCAAGCGCGTATTCGACATTGACATCGAGCGTTGCGCTTGCGGCGGCAAGCTGAAGCTGATCGCCGTCATTGAAGCGCCTGCGGTGATCGAGAAAATTCTGACGCACCTGGGGTTGGCAGCGCAGCCGCCGCCTATCGCACCGGCAAGGCGGCGGGCAGAATTATTTGAGTGGGCTTAAGCCGGAATTTTGCATAAAAAGAGTAAAAAATACTGCAAGTGATTGGTACAATGAGGATTCTTGATTGCCCCACTCGTTAACGCAAACAGGTCTTTGCCCTCTTATGGTCAAAAAACCCATCGCCGCAGATTTCCGGAAAACCAACAGCGTTGCTATTGCCGTGAATGCCGATTTTAGGCGGCGCTGACCGACAAAACAGCGGAATTTCTGCGAGCACGCCACGCGCCAACACCGCCGAAACGATCGGGCACAATGGCGCACCGCTGAAGCACACCACCCTGCCACGTCAAACGCTCAAGCTGCCTTGCGGCGAGAAAGCGCAGGAGTCCGCGATGAGCCCGCAAACAAACACCCGCATGATCGGGATCGTTATCGTGCTTGCAGCGTGCGTTACGCTTGCCGGTTGCGTCACGCCGCCGGTGGGCGATCCGCCCGCCCAGCCCACGACGACACCGACACAAACCACCCCCGGCTCCACCGATGCGCTGGAAACGCGTCACCATGCGCGCGCGCAGGCGTACACGCTTGAACGCAACTGGGCCGACGCGCTTGTGCATTGGGAACTGCTCGTTCTGCTGAGACCCGATGCACAGGCCTACCGCGACGCGCTGACCGAAACGCGCAAGCGCATTCGCGATGCCGCCGACGGCTACGCACGCGCCGCCGAACAAGCGCGCCGTCAGGGCAATCTCGATCAGGCCACATTGTTGTATCTGCGCGTACTGAACGTGGAGCGCAATAACGCTGCTGCGGCACAGGCTTTGCGTGACATCGAGGCCGAGCGCACGCAGCGCGCTTACATCAATCGTCCGCCGCGGATGGCCATGTAAAAAGAAAACGCTGATCAGGCAATCGCGGGACGCAATGGCAGAATGCGATGGCGTCCCTTGTTTGAAATGATTGGCAAAATTACTGTCACCCTACAACCGTATCTCCCCGCCCTACCGCAGGCTGGGCCGTTGCGGGCCGTCACGCATATTCACCGGCGTGATGCCGGCACTGCGCCCACTCTCCTTAGTGTCCCTCCACCACCCGAAGCTCCGGCCGCGCGTGCTGACTGCCGGTACGCAACGTAGGCTCGGCGCCCTGAAGATACGCCCGGCTCAATTCCGCGACGCTGTTGCAACCGAGCAGCGCCATCACTCGGCTGATTTCCTCGCGGAATATGGTCAGCGCGCGTTCCGCGCCGTACTGGCCGGCGGCGGCAATGCCGTAGAGGCCGGGCCGTCCAATCTGCACGGCGTTGGCGCCGAGCGCCAGCGCCTTGATCACATCACTGCCGCGGCGGAAACCGCTGTCAATCAGCACGGTCACGCGTTTGCCGACAGCATTGACGACTTCCGGCAGCGCTTCCATTGGCGAAATGGCGCCGTCGAGATTACGCCCGCCATGATTGGAGACGATCACGCCATCCGCGCCGCACTGCACGGCAAGTTCCGCATCGTCTGCATGCAGCAAGCCTTTGACCAGCAGTTTGTGCGGCCAGATTTTGCGCAGATCGCGAAGATCATCCCAGTTGAGCGTTTCGTTTTTCATCTGCGAGCGGCCCATGGGCGCCGCCGTCACTTTGTATTTGATCTCGCTCGGGTAATTTTCATAACGCGGCATGCCGGTTGTCAGCATGTACTTCGCCAGCACGCCGGTGATCCAGCCCGGATGCATCAGCACGTCAGTCACATTCTTGCGCGTGAAGCTGAAGGGCACGGTGAAGCCGTTGCGCAGATTGAATTCACGGTTACCCGCCACTATGCCGTCCACCGTCACGATCAGCGCCTTGAATCCGGCAAGACGGGCGCGCTCGACCAGTTGGTGCGACAGCGAACGATCCGGCCACAGATAAAGTTGGAACCACAGTTCGCCGCCAGCCTCCTTCGCTACTTTTTCCATCGGCGTCATCGATCCGGTGGCCAGCGTGAACGGAATGCCCGCATCGTTGGCGGCGCGCGCCAGCGCGATCTCGCCTTCGTGCCACAGCAATCCGGCAACGCCCGTCGGGGCTATCACCATCGGCATCTTGTGCGTATTGCCGAACAGCTCGATGGCCTGCGTGCGCTTGGCGATATTGACCAGCATGCGCGGCTTGAGACGGATTTTTTCAAACACCGCGCGATTGTTGCGCAGCGACACCTCGTCCTCGGTGCCGCGATCCACGAACTCAAACAAGCCCTTGGGTAATTTTTTTTGCGCAATATCGCGCAGATCGGCAATGTTGTAAGCCTCTATTTGAGTCGGCATATCAATTCTCTTCGTTGCATTAACTGAGTTGAGCTTGCACAAAACGCGCGACCTTGTCACGCGCCTGCGCGGCTGCCGCCGAGTTGGCGTTGCGCGTCATAAATCCTTCGGCTTCGCCTTCGTACAGGTGTAAATCCACCCGCCCACCGGCCATGCGGTAGTTCGCCACAAAGCGGTCGAGGTCGGGGCGCGGATGCGCTTTGTCCACCGTGCCGTTTACGTACAGCACCGGCGGCAACTCCACGCGCTCGCCGCGTTCGATGGCGCGCGCGGGACTGCCTTCGGCCATCGCTGCTTCAGTTTTCCAGTAGGCGTCATGGCTCGACAACCAAAGCGCCACGGATTCCGGATGCGCGCCGATGGCCTCGAGCCCCTTTGCGTATTCATAACGGCCGAGCGGATCAATCACCGGCGAACACAGAATGACGGCACGCACGCTGGCATCGAATGCCGCGCCGTTCCCTGCCAACGGTATCGCGGCATAACGGCTGTCGCGCGGCCGCATGCCCGTCAGCGCGGCCTGATGACCGCCGCTCGAACTGCCCATGATGCCGATGCGCGTGGCGCTGGTACGTAAATCACCCGCACGTTGCTTGAGCCAGCGCACGGCGTAATTGATATCCGCCATCGATGCCGGATACGCCGCTTCGGGCGGCATACGAAAATCCAGCGCGGCCACCACCACGCCCGTTTGGGCCAGCGGCTCATTGATTGCGTGATCGCTCAAGCGATCAAACTTGCACCACGCGCCGCCATGCAACTGCACCACCAGCGGAAACGCACCCGGTCCGCGCGGCTTGAACAAACGCATCAGCAACGGCTTATCGCCGTGGCGCAGATATTCGACGTCCTCGATATCAACCTCGTAAGCGGCGGGGGCGGTAACATTCATGACAGCATTCTCTATAAATTATTGTTTAAAAACAACTACTTATATAATTTATGCTATGGTACTTTGCATAAACGCGGGATCAAAAATGCGGTCGGCCATCACTTGGCAGCGTTTCATCAACCGGTGTTCATCGGAGCCGTAGTCCGCCACGGCATTGTGCCATGTGCCCAGGTGATCCCACATCAACACATCGCCGACCGTCCAGCGATGCGCATAGCGGTATTCGGGTTTCAGAATATGTGCGCACAGAAAATCCAGCATGCGCTGACTTTCATCCGCAGGCATACCCTCAATGAATTCCGTGTAGCTCGGCGTCACGTAAATCACCTTGCGCCCGGTAATCGGATGCTTGAGGAACACCGGGTGCGGCACCGGCGGATACTCGCGCCGCTGCGCTTCGGTGAGCGGCGGGCGGGTGCTGTTGCGCTCCTTGCGGCTGCGCTCCCACGATTTGTTTAAATCGTGGATCGCGACAGCATCGGCGAGCTTCGTTTTCACGTCTTCCGGCAGGCCCGCATAGGCGGCCTGCGTGTTGACGAACTCCGTCGCCCCCAACGGCTTGCCGTCGCGCATCGGCACCTCATGCGCGGCGAGCACATTCACAAAGCCCACGGTGCGGTTGTAGGCCATGTCAGTGTGCCAGAATTGCCCGGCATCGGCCGCGCCTATCGGCTTGCCGTCCTTCATGATGTTGGAAAGGATGGTGACTTCGGGCAAACCCGGCTCGTAGTATTTTGCCGCGCTGAGCACATGCAGGCCGCCGAAGTGTTGCGAAAACTGTTTCAACGCCAGCGCATCGATAGCCTGATCGGGAAAGCGCAACACACCATGATCGCCGAGCGCCCGCAGCAGGGCGGCGAAGTCCTCGCGCGCCAGCGGTTTGCGCAAATCCACACCAGTAACATCAGCGCCGAGGATTTTACCGGTGGGTTGAATGCGGATCATGATTTACGCCAGCGCGCCCAGCGTGGCCCCCAGAAATTGCGAATCAAAAATCCGGTCCGCCATCACCTGACAGCGTTTCATCAGCCGATGTTCATCAGGACCGTAATCCGCTATGGCGTTGTGCCACGTGCCTAAGTGATCCCACAACAGCACATCACCGACGGCCCAGCGATGCACATGGCGGTACTTCGGCTGCATTACATGATCGAACAGGTAGTTCAACGTTTGATGACTTTCATCCGCGCTCATGCCTTCGATGTTCACCACGTGGCTGGGATTGACATAAATCACCCTGCGCCCGCTGATCGGGTGTTGCAAAAAAACCGGATGCGACACCGGCGGTCGCTCGCGTATCTGCTCGGGCGTCAATGGCGGACGCGAGCCCTTCTGGCTCATCTGCTCCCAATTCTTGTTGAGATAATGTATCGCCGTGGCATTGGCAAGCCGCGATTTCACATCGGCGGGCAGATCCGCATACGCCGCCTGGGTATTGGTAAACTCGGTATTGCCCAGCGGCTTGCCATCACGCTGCGGCACTGCATGGGCCACCAGCACATTGACGAAACCCACCACGCGGTTGTACGTCATGTCGGTATGCCAGAACTGTCCGGCATCGGGCTTGCCAATCAGCTTGCCTTCCTTGCGGACGTTCGACAGGATCGTGACCTCCGGCATGTCCGGCTCAAAATATTGTGACGAGCTCAGCACGTGCAGCTCACCGAAGCGCACTGAAAATTGTTTCTGCGCCGCCGCACTGATCAACTGATCGGGAAATCGCAGCACGCCGTAATCGCCCAGCGCGCGCAGCAATGTCGCAAAGTTTGTGTCTGACAGCGGCTGTTTCAGGTCAATACCGGACACCGTGGCGCCGAGTATTTCCCCGGTCGGTTCAACATGCATGATGATTTCTCCTCACTGCGTTACCCGCGAATCTATATCAACTCCGGCCGCCCGCCGCCTTGATGATTTTTGCGTGTCTTTCCAATTCCGCTTTTAAAAAGACGGCGAATTCTTCCGGACTGCCACCCACGATATCTACGCCCTGCGCTTCCAGTTGCTGGCGCGTCTCCGGCGTACGCAGGGTCTTGTTCAATGCGCTACTGAGTGTGGCAACCACCGGCGGCGGCGTTTTTGGCGGAACAAACAAACCCGTCCAGGTAGTCACCTCATAACCCGCCATGCCGGATTCGGCGACGGTGGGTATGTCCGGGCGTTGGGGCGAACGCCTCGCGCTGGTAATCGCCAACAGGCGCAACCTGTCGGCGGCCACGTGCTGCAAAGCGGGCGCTACGGCAAACAACATCATGGCCACGTGTCCGGCCAGCACGTCCGTCAGGCCCTGCGCCGAACCTTTATACGGCACGTGCAATATCGTGATGCCCGACATGTTCTTGAGCAGCTCCATGCCCAAATAGACGACGCTGCCGCTGCCGGCCGATGCATAGTTGAGTCGCGTGGGCTCGGCCTTCGCGAGTGCAATCAACTCTTTTACCGTTTTGACCGGCACCGAAGAATGCACCACCAGCGCAAACGGGCTGATGGTAATCAGGCTGACCGGCGAAAAATCCTTGATCGGATCGTAGGGCATCTGCTTCTGAATGTTGGGCAGAATCGTCATCGGCCCGGTGCCATTCAGCGATATCGTATAGCCGTCAGGTGATGCCTTGGCGGCAAGTTCGGTGCCGATGATCCCGCCCGCGCCACCCCGATTGTCTATGACCACCTGCTGACCCAGCGTCGCGGACAAACCGGGCGCCAGCGTGCGCGCCACCGTGTCGGCCGTGCCGCCGGGAATCTGCGGCACGATGACGCGGATGGGACGTGCCGGATAGTGCCGCGGGCCGGCTTCAGCAGCCAATGCACTGCCGATTAGCAGGCACAACGCAGCGCCTGCCCATAATTGCGCAGCGCGATTCATGGTGACAACCATTCCGAAACCTGTGCAGATGTCGCCAAAGCACACCCTCCCGTTACACCCGCTTTTCCCCCACCAGCCCCCAGTAGTACCGCGCGGCATATTTCATCAGCAGCGTCATGCCAGTGTGAAAGTAGCGCACGCCTTTTGCGAGAAATTCCTGGGTTTCTTCTTCGCAGGAATACCCCGCAACCTTACCCGCCGCGACGATGCAGTCAATCGCTTCACAAACCACCTTTTGCACCGGTGGTGCGCTCTTCTTGCCCGGAAAGCCCATAGTCTGCGCCAAATCACCGCCGCCGACAAAATAGACATCGACTCCCGGCACCGCCAGTATCTCAGGCAGATTGCGCACCGCTTCGAGTTCTTCGATCATGATACACACCAGCGTTTCCGCATTTGATTCGGCGATGCAATCCGGAATGCTGCCACCGAATCCATATCTAACCGAGCGGCTGGAACTGGTCACACCACGTTTGCCCGTGGGGAAATACTTGACCGCGTCCACTGCTGCGCGGGCCTCTGCCGCCGTGTTGACGCGCGGCACTTGTATGCCCTGCGCACCGCAGTCCAGAAACCGCATGATGGTTTCAGCATGATTGGTCGGTGGTCGCACGATGGCGGTCGCGTTCGCCAACTCACAAGCGCGCACCACAGTAAGGCAATCGTTCTCATCAATGGAGCCGTGTTCAGCATCGATGAGTATCCAGTCGAATCCAGCGTAGCCCAGCATCTCTACGAGGTCGGCATCCGGAAACTGTACCATCGCGCCGTATACCGGCATGCCGGCGGCGAGCTTTTCCTTGATCTGGTTTTTTTCATGGCCCGTAATTAATGCTGACTAATCCGCGCGGATGCCCGCCTCTTTGATCACCTTGCCCCACTTGATCACCTCGGCTTTGATCGTCGCCATCACCTGCTCCGGCGAACCGCCGACGGTCTTCAGGCCAATCTCAATAAACTTGTCTCGGGTATCCTGCTGTTTCAGCAAACGCGCAACGTCATTGTTCACGCGCTCAATAATGGCTGGCGGCGTCCCCGCTGGCGCGAACAGGCCCACCGTCAGTTCCGATGCATAGCCGGGCAACCCGGCTGCTGCAATCGTGGGCACACCAGGAACCAGTGGAGAAGGCTCCGCGCTCGTCACTGCCAGGAGCCGCAGTCGTCCGCTCTTCTCATGCGGTATTGCCGCAGCCGCAACTGGAAACATGACTTCCACGCGGCCGCCGAGCAAATCAAGCATCCCCGCGCCGCCGCTCTTGTACGGCACGTGCAGAATATTGACGCCCGCCAGTGATTTGAACAACTCCGCCGACAAATGCAGCGTACTGCCGGAGCCGCCTGATGAGTAGCTGAGCTGCCCCGGCCTGCTTTTGGCAAAGGCAATCAAATCCCTCACCGATTGGGTCGGCAACGACGGATGCACCACCAGCACATTCGGCGAACTCCCCAACATCGTAATCGCGGCAAAATCCGACAGCGCAAAAGGCATGTCCTTGCGCAGAAACGGCAGCAGCCACAGGTTGCTGCTGTAAGCGAGCAGGGTATAGCCATCGGCAGGCGCTTTGGCCACGGCCAGCGCAGCGACGCCGCCGGCCGCACCACCACGGTTGTCGACGATCACTTGCTGATTCAGCGTACCGGTGAGTCCATGAGCAATCTGTCGCACCACGAGATCCGTGGCGCCGCCGGTTGGCGCCGTGATGATGCGAACCGGCTTGTTGGGATAACCTTGCCCATGCACGATGTGTGGCGTCGCTGCCGCCAGCTGCACCACACACCCCATGGCCCCGCAAATACTGTCTCGCATGCCCCTCCTCCGAGACGCTCACGACAACGCTGGCTGTGATCGATAGCCCCGCCGACGGTTCGCCGTCCAAAGAAATCCTGATTCTATCCTGAATTTTGCATAAAAAAGCAGGGTGTTACCGCCGATTCAAATTTGATCAGTTGGGGGTGCGGCAGGTTGTGCCGATCTGCGATTGACCGCCACCGCCACTCTACAGACACTGGTTAATGCGCAATCGGCACGGGTGGTCAGTTTGGGGGCGGTGGGGACAACCGGACATACCAGCCCCCGCGATCACCACATCTGGAGACGCGACGGCAGATGGCATCATTCAGCTTTCATGCCGGCCTTTTCAACCAGCCTCGCGATCGTCCCGGACTGCCTGCGCATGAACTCCGCGAATTGCTCAGGCGAGTTGGCCTGCGTCTCCATGCCCTGCTTGTTGATCGCTTCTTTCATCTCGGGCGT
>CAMBCF010000158.1 GCA_945864585.1 Bordetella parapertussis
GCGCGAGCAAGACCCGCATGTATACGGTCACGAATCATCTCGCGCTCAAACTCAGCGAGCGACGCGAAGATTCCAAATACCATTCGCCCGCTAGCGGTTTGGGTGTTTATCGCTTGCTGGTGGACGTATAGGTCGACTTTGGCTGACTGTATATCGGACATCAACGCGACTAGATTTTGGATTGACCTGCCGAGTCGGTCGATGCTCCAGGTCATGACGACGTCAATTTCGCGACGCTGTAACATCTGATGTAGCTTGTCGAGCGCTGGACGTGACTCTCTGCCCTTCGCGCCAGATATTCCGTTGTCGGTGAGTTCGGTTACTATTTCCCATCCCATCCGCTCTGCGACTGCGCGAAGCTCTAGCAGTTGGTTTTCTGTGGTCTGATGGACCGTACTGACACGCGCGTAGATGACAGCTTTTTTCATCGCATAACCTCAGAAAGTGATATACCGTAATGATATACCTTCGTCTAAGTCATTGATAGTGAACTAATAAAGTAAGCTTCCCAAGCTGCATACGAGGGTTCGATTCCCTTCACCCGCTCCAGCCACCGTTGCGCGCTGCAGGATAGAGCCATGAAAATCGTCAAATATTTGTTGCTGGCTGTCGCCGCCGTAGGGGTGCTGATCGGCGGCGCGGTGGCCTATATCGCGGCAACCTTCAATCCGAATTCGTACAAACCGCAAATCATCCAGCTGGTGAAGGATAAAAAACAACGCACGCTCAAGCTCGATGGCGACATCAAGCTCAAATTCTGGCCCAGTATCGGCGCTGATCTGGGCAAACTGGCCTTGTCGGAATTCAACAGCGAGGCGGAGTTTGCCGCGGTGGAAAATGCGCGCGTATCGCTCAAGGTGATGCCGATGCTGTCGAAGAAGTTCGTCGTCGATGAGCTCGAAATTACGGGCGTACGCGCCGCCATAGTCAAGTTTAAGGATGGCCGCATGAATATCGATGACCTGTTGTCCAAGGACGAGCAGAAACAGGATCAGGTCGAGTTCGATGTTGCCCACGTCAAAGTTCAAAACGCCACGCTGACCTATCGCGACGACGCGCAGCGCGCGTCGTATACCCTGTCGAAAGTGAACCTCAGCACCGGCCGCATTGCGCCGAACGTGCCGGGCAAGATTGATCTGTCGGCTACGCTGCAGGGTGATAAGCCGAAAATGAACCTGGCCATCGCGCTCAAAACCCGGCTCACGTTTGATCTCGAAAATCAGCTGTTTGCGCTTGATGGCATGGGGCTGGAGGCCAAAGGCCAGGCGGCCGAGATCAGCAATCTCAACGCCAAAGCGGCGGGCAGTATCACCGCCAGACTCAAGGCCGGCGAGTTGACCACCAATGGCTTGTCGCTGGCGTTCACGGCGGTGAGCGGCAAGGATAACCTCGATCTGAAGTTCGATGCGCCCAAGCTGGTGATTACCAAAGATAAAGCCTCTGGCGATAAAGTGATGGTGGTGGCGAAAATCACCCAGCCGCAAGGCGAAACGCTGGCCACACTGGTGATGCCCGGCATCGAAGGCACGGCGCAAGCGTTCAAGTCCGCGGGCATGACGCTGGATCTCGAAGTGAAGCGGGGCGACCAAAACATCAAGGCGCGTATGACTTCGCCGCTTTCCGGCAACTTTCAAACGCAACAAATCAGTTTGCCGCAGTTGGGCGTAAACATCACCGCAAGCGGGCCCAACCTGCCCGGCAAGAGCCTCAGCGGCAATCTCACGGGTAACGCCAGTGTCAACGGCGCGAAACAGCAGGTGCAGGCGAATCTGTCCGGCAAAGTCGCCGACAGCACCATCAAGGCGCAACTCGGCGTTAATGGTTTCACGCCGCCGGGACTGAATTTCGATATCGAAATCGACCAGCTTGATCTCGACAAATATGCACCGCAGCAAGGCACGCCCGCGGCTGCTGGCGGCGCGGGCGCCGACAAGCTTATCGACCTGACGGCGTTGCGCGCGCTCAACGCCAGCGGCAAGCTGCGCATCGGCACGCTCAAGGCGTCCAACGTCAAGGCCAGCAATGTGCGCCTGGAGATCAAAGCAGCCGGCGGTCAGATGACGGTGAGCCCGCTGTCGGCGAATCTGTATCAAGGGGCCATGGACGGCGCGGTGACGGTCAATGCCGTGCAAGCCTCGCCCTCGTTCGCGATCAGGCAAAAATTGAGTGGTGTTGCGATCGGCCCTTTGCTCAAAGACCTCGCCAGCAAAGACCTGCTGGAGGGCAAGGGCACGCTCAATGTAGACGTGCGTACCAGTGGCGCGACCGTGGGCGCATTGAAGCGCGCGTTGAACGGCAGCGCTGCGCTTAATCTGCGTGACGGCGCGGTCAAGGGCATCGACATCGCCCGCACCATCAACGACGCCAAAGCAAAACTGGGATCGCTCAGAGGGCAGCAAACACAAGCCGCCGATAACACCAAAAAAACCGAGTTCTCGGAACTGAGCGCCACCTTTGCCATCAACAACGGCGTGGCGCACAACAACGATTTGTTGCTGAAGTCTCCGCTGCTGCGGGCGGGCGGCGAAGGCGACATCAACATCGGCGCGGACAGCGTTAACTATCTGGTAAAGGCTGCGGTCGTCGGCACGCTGACGGGGCAGGATGGGCGCGGCGTCAACGAACTGACGGGTGTCACCGTGCCGGTGCGACGCCCGGCGCTGCGCCCGGAACCGCTGCCAAGGGTGCTCCGCCGCCGGCGCCGCCGAAGCAAGATGCGGTCAAGGATGTGCTTAAAGAGATCTTTGGGCGTTGAGCGGATGACCCCACGCAGCCCGGCCACGCGGCTTATCGCGTGGCATAAGCGTCACGGCCGCCACGACTTGCCGTGGCAGCGCAGTCGCGATGCCTACGCCATCTGGCTTTCTGAAATCATGCTGCAGCAGACCCAGGTCGGCACGGTGATCCCGTATTACGAGCGCTTCCTCAAGCAGTTTCCCACAGTCCAGGCGCTGGCGCAGGCGCCGCTCGACGCGGTGCTCACGCTGTGGAGCGGGCTGGGGTATTACTCGCGCGCGCACAATCTGCACCGGGCGGCAGGCATGGTTGTGGATTGTTACGGTGGAACCCTGCCCGCTGATCCGGCGCTGCTGCAGGCGTTGCCCGGCATCGGACGCTCCACCGCAGCGGCGATTTGCGTGTTCTCCTACGATGGGCGTCACGCCATACTGGACGGCAACGTCAAACGCGTGCTCGCACGTTACCGCGGCGTGCGCGGGTATCCGGGTGACGCCAAGGTTCAGGAAAAACTATGGCGCAAGGCCGAGGCATTGTTGCCTGCGCGGCGCGGGATTGCGAGTTATACCCAAGGTCTGATGGATTTGGGCGCAAGCCTATGTGCGCGCCGCGATCCGCAGTGCGCCCGCTGTCCGCTGCGCGTCGATTGTGTTGCGCATCTGCGCGGACTTACCGGGCGCTTGCCGGACAGGAAGCCAAGTCGCGTGCTGCCCCAACGCGAGACGATGATGCTGGTGCTGCGCGACGCCGGCGAAATTCTACTGGAAAAGCGCACCGCAAAAGGCATCTGGGGCGGCCTGTGGTCGCTGCCGGAAGTGAGTCACACAAGCGAAGTAGCAGTAGCCCTCAAGCGCTACGGCGTGCGTGTGCTGGCAACCACAGCGCTGCCACTGCTCGCGCACGGTTTTACCCATTTCAAACTGGCTATCGAACCGTTGCTGCTGGAGGTAAAAAAATCAAAGCGCAATGCACCCGTCGCGCCGGGTGTGATGTGGTTGCCGGCCGCCGCTGCGGTGTCGGCAGCAATCCCGGCTCCAGTGCGAAAAATTATTGTAAGCCATTGTTTCAAGCCGCGGGCGCAAGCCTGAAGCAAACCTCCCCCGGTGCATTGTGTGCCAATGACAATGCATAGCCGTGCTGCGCGGCGAAGCGCGCCGCGTGATAGAGGCCCACGCCCAGGCCCGCATTGGACGGCAGCGGCGCGCTGAATAATTGCGCCGCGAGCGATTTTGCGATGGCCGCGCCACTATCCGTTACGCTCAAAGTCATGCACGCGGGATCAAAAGCGACGTGAACCTCGGCGGCTTTGCGCAGCGCGTTTTCAATCAGATTGTCGATGACGCTGTCGAACAACTCTGCCGGCACGGTGGCGTCACCGGTTTCCTGCGCTTCACCCGTCAGCGACAGGCGCACGTTGCGATAAAGGTATCGCTGCTGCAGCGCGCGCCACCAGACCGCCGCTGCCATGGGGCGGACTTCGCTGTGCTCGGGCGCGCGCAGTTTATCGAGTGTGGTGTTAAGGCGCTGCGTGATCTGCGGCAGTTGCCGCTGCATCAATGCCAGCACTGCGGCGGATTGATCGGGGGTATTGTCCTGCGCCGCGGCGCACAGCGCATGCAATGACTGCAGCAGGTTTTTGACATCGTGCGTGAGGCGCGAACCGGTCTCGTGGATCGCCTGCGTGTAGGCGTTTTTGCGCTGCAATTGTTCGCGCAATTTGGCGGCATGAAAGTGTCCGATCATGTGCGCCAGCAGCCGCACGTGCAGCAGCATCGCCGGCGACAGCGCCCAGCGTGTGTGGATGCGCAGATCGAGATCGTCGAGCGCGAAATCCGCGTAATGTTCATTCAGGCGCCCGTGATGGTTGGCGCCGCGCAGCGTTTTCCAGCGCAGGCCGATCACCCACGGCAGCGCCAGCAGGTGCGCCAGCGCGGCATCCAGAAATTGCCGTGGTTCGCTTTCGTGTTCGGCGATAGCCGCGAGACGACGCACCCATTGCTCGAACGGCAGGCCTACGCTCATCAGGTAACGCGACAGCATTTGATCGATTCCGGCGAAGCCCGCGGTTGGACTCATCAGCCACGACAGACCGATCAGCGCCAGCGCGATGATGATCAGGGTTTGCGCCAGCGCCAGCAGATACTGCCCGTGATTGGTAGTGACGATGAGCAGGCTGCCCAGCACCAGCGCCGTCACCAGCAGGAACAGCGTGACGCTGTAGAAAATATCCACCGCCACGCTGATACCCGCACGTGGCGGCCCGGCGCGCACGAACACGATCGCCAGCGCCAGCAGCGGCAGGCCGTAGCGCACCAGGGCAAGCAGCAGCGTGTCGCCGGGCACCTGCCCTGACAGGTGCGGCACCACCCACAGCAGCAGCAAAGCGAGCAAATACAGCGCGGCGAGCAATGACGCGGTGCGTTCGCGGCCCCCGGCAATGCCGGGCACGCTGCCGCCGATTAACGCGATCAGCAGTGCCAGCCATACCGCGATCAACCACCAACTGTTGAGCGTGGCGAGCAACACGCCGAGCGCAATCACCAGCAGCGCCTGCGAGGGCCGTAACCTGCCGTCGCCCTGCCACAGCGGTTGCCACATTAAAAACAGGCCAAAGTGCGCCAGCAAAAAGGGCGCTGACCAAGCAGCGCTCAGGTCCCAGGCAGTTGCGGCGTGCAGCGCCAGCAGCAGCAGTCCCAGCCAGCGGTGTGCGTGGCGCGCAAAGAGGCCGTGTGCCTGAGGGACGGAGAGGTCTGACATGAAGTTGAGTTTTCGAAATCCTCAGGAAACCACTAAGTCTCACCGCAGAGGCGCCATCCCGCCTTCGGCCCCCTCGCTACGCTCTCCCCGACCCTTCTCCCGGAGGGAGAAGGGAGGCTCGAGCTTCCTCTCTCCCGTTGGGAGAGAGGTCAGGAGTGAGGGTTCGACGCAGAGAACGAGGGCACTATATACTACGCCTGCCATGCAGCAGATACTGACCCTCGCGGCTTACACCTTGCTGGAAGCGCGGCGCACGCGGCTGCCGTTGTTGCTGGTCAGCGCGCTGATAGTGATGCTGGCGCTGGCGTTGTTTGTGTCCGAACTGGCGGTGATCGAAAGCGCGCGCCTGCGCCTGAGTCTGTATGCCGCGGCTGCGCGTTTTGCCGCGGTGTTTATGGTGAGCGCCCATGTGCTGGGCAGCATCACCCGCGAATTCAACGACAAAGGCATCGACACCTTGCTCGCGCTCGATCTGCCGCGCCCGCATTATATTCTGGGCAAACTTAGCGGGTTTCTGGCGCTGGCGGCGCTGATCGCGCTGGCCACCGGCCTGCCGCTGTTGCTGATGGCGCCGCTGCCGGCGGTGTTGCAATGGGTCGCGGCGCTGGTGCTGGAGTTATCCGTGGTGGCGGCGTTTTCGCTGTTTAGCGTGATCGCCTTCGGCCAGTTCATACCGGCTGCGGCGCTGGTACTGGCATTCTATCTGCTCGCGCGCAGCCTTACCGCGATACAGTTAATCAGCGCTCACCCCGTGACCGGCAGCGGCACGCTGTCGCATGAGGTGGGCCGCTGGCTGGTGGATGCGCTGGCGCTGGTAATGCCGGCACTGGATCGCTGGCCGCAAACCACCTGGCTGATCGACGCGCCGGCGCCGTGGTCAGTGTTTGGCATGTTAGTACTGCAGGCACTGTTGTATGTGGCGCTGCTGGCAGGGGCGGCGATGGTGGATTTTCAGCGGCGGAATTTCTGATGCACATCGGCCTGTTCGAACCGGAACGCCGTTTCAGCACCGTGCCGCGCTGGGTGCTGGCGGTGTTTGTGCTGGCGTTGTTGCTGCACGGCACGCTGCGCTTTTTTGAAGCGCGCCCGCAGGCGACAGCCTCGGCGCTCGAGCCGCCGTTGCCGCTGGTGGCATTGCGGGTGTTGAGCCTGGGCGAGCCGCAGGTGTTGTCGCAACTGCTCGCGCTGTATCTACAGGCGTTCGACAACCAGCCCGGGGTGAGCATTCCGTTTGCCGCGCTCGACTACGCGCGCGTGACCGCGTGGCTCAAAACCGCGTTGACGCTGGACCCTGCGGCGCAATATCCGCTGATGATGGCCTCGCAACTGTACGGGCAGATTGACGATGCGGCGCGCCAGCGCAGCATGTGCGAATTCGTGCATCGCGCGTTCATCGAACGGGCGAATGTGCGCTGGCGCTGGCTGGCGCACTGCGCCATCATGGCGCGCCACCGCATGAAAGATCTGCCGCTGGCGTTGCGCTACGCCGAGGATATCGCGCAGCACGCGGGCAAGGCGTCCGGCTGGGCGCGGCAGATGCGGATTTTTCTGCTTGAAGATATGGGCGAAGCCGAGCGCGCGGCGGTGCTCCTCGGCGGCCTGTTAACCAACAATGAGGTGAGCGACCCCAAGGAACTGCATTTTCTGAGCGAGCAGCTGGAAAGACTAAAAAGCGTCGAAAAATCGACAGCTTCGCCGAAACCCCGTTAGCCGGAGTGGCTGGGTTCGGGACATATGCCAACACCAAAACGCTTTAAAGGATTTTAGTTGCCGTATGCTGAAAATATATAATATAATAAAAACAGTCAGTTAAGCGTTTTTCTGCATATGTTTGTGATGTCGTGTCACGCGATGCAGTAGCGGTCAAGCATTCAGGCATGGAGTTTGCGCTAGAACTGGGACTAACTCTGGAATACCGGAACACCTAAAGGAGAGATTTCATCATGAACAAACAACGCGGTTTTACGCTGATTGAGATTGCGATCGTGCTGGTCATCATTGGGCTTTTGCTGGGCGGGGTTTTGAAAGGACAGGAACTGATTACCAGCGCGCGTGTGCGCAACCTGATCGCGCAGCAGGATGGCACCAAGGCGGCTTACTTCGGCTTTGTCGACCGGTTTCGTTCGCTGCCGGGGGACTATGCCGCAGCCTCTACCAACATCGCCGGCGTCGCCACCGGCGCAAATGGCAACGGCAATGGTCAGATTGAAGGTACTGCTCCGGCCACGGAAGACATCGCAGTTTGGGACCATTTGAGCAAGGCAGGCTTCATCACCGGCTCGTACACGTTTGGCACGGCGTACACCGCTGCCAGCGCCGCCACCAACCCCTACACTGCGTTTATGGTAATGCGCTTCGACGCTATCTATCAAGGAGCAGGCACTGCCGCCCGCCACAATCTGAAGACCGGTCAGCAGGTACCTGCCGACCTGCTGGCTGAAATTGACCGAAAAGTTGACGACGGCGCTCCGCATACGGGAACGTTCCGCTTCACAGTCGGGGTCGGGTCGGGTGCGGCGCCTGATGTTACTAAATGCTTGGGCACAGGCGAAACAGCGTGGTTACTCACAGGCGCCATTGAGCCGAATTGCGCGGGCGCTACCTTATTCTAGGCAGTTGTTTTTAGATCAAAAAAGCCCGCTTGCGCGGGCTTTTTGGTTTTTGGCCGGTTAGGGCTAACCCTTAAGGATTGACACGACCCGCAGGGTCGTTCTAAATCCGTTAACACTCGTTGCAGCCGACGCCTGCGAGCAGGCGCGGCTGAACGCGGACGCTGTTAGGTGTCTGGCTACGAGTGCCGGTAAAATGAGCGCCGGAACGAGAGACGCTGGGCGTGATGTCGCTCTCGCAGCGTTTTGGAAGAGGTATAGGAGGCGCAAGATGACCATTGCAACGTTCGGGGGCGTCGTAAAGAACGGCCAGATCCGGCTCCGGGGCAACGTCGCGTTGCCGGAAGACTCAGAGGTCTACGTCGTCATCCCTGATTTCGAGGCTGTGCCGCGAGCGCACGTCCCCAGTCCACGTCTGGTGCATCCCGTGCAAGCTGCCGACTTTGCCAAGCAGGTCATCCAGGTCGCCGACGATGCCAACCTATGACGCGTCGCGCTTTAGCCCGCCAGCACCGGTCGTACAGGCCACCCTCCGCAACCCGCTAAGCGGGGCGACGATATCTGACGTGTTGCTGCTCGTCGACAGCGGAGCGGATGTCACGTTATTGCCCCGCAAGGCGGTCGAGAGGATTGGCGTGCCGCTGATTGCGGGGCAAGGTTACGAACTAATGGGTTT
>CAMBCF010000159.1 GCA_945864585.1 Bordetella parapertussis
GCTGAAGGTAGAAAAAGCAGGGAAATCGTCAAATGAACGGTGGCTAGTGAGTAACTTTATGCGTATTACATATTTCATCCCGCAGCGGGGTGAATTACCTCTGCGCACTAATGGCAACTGCTGGAATTGAAAAATTCACAGCCTCTCAGACGCCGTCACATTCAGCCCCGGATAGCCGTGCTTCATGCTGTTGGTGAACAATTCCTCGAGTACCAGCGCCAGCTGCCAGGTGTTGTGCGCGGAGGTATTGGAATTGTTCCAGCCATTCGCGAACATGCGCGCACGGCTCGCTACGCGCATCGAAACACCGGCTTGCGGGATTGCTCAAAGCGTAATCTCCAGCCCGTCGTAGGCGGATAGCACTTTCAGCGGCAAATCGCCGGGCCGGGTGATCTCTTCGTAGCGCTGGGTCTCGCGCCAGATATCGAGAGTTTCCTGATCGCCGAATACCGGCTCGTGATGAAACAGGCACAGGCGTTTGGCCTGCGCCCTCTGGCACAGCTCGACGCCGACCACGTTGCTGGAATGCCCCCAATCCGCCTTTAGCGACACCGCATCCGCCAGCGGATACATCGCGTCAAACACCACCAGATCCGCATCACGAAAAAACTCTACGAACTTGTCGGTGGCAGCGGCATCTTCCGGTTTGTGTTCGGAATCGGTTGAATATACAAACGATTTTCTATTGCGTTCGAAGCGGTAGCAATACGAGTCACCGCCGTGCGCCTGCAGCATGGCCGCGACTTTTAAGCTGCAAATTTCCGCTGTCGCGCCGGGCTTCAAAGTGACAAATTCAATGGCCGCCGCCAGTTGATCGAACGCCACCGGAAAGCTCGGCGCGCCGTGCTACCGCCGGAACGCGGCCTCCAGTTGCTCGTGACAGCCATAAACAATCACGCGGTTACCCGGCATGTATATGGGGGTGAACAGCGGGAACCCCATGATGTGATCCCAGTGCATGTGCGATATCACAAAATGATAGTCGAGCGCTTTGCGGTTGGCGGCGAGCAGCGCCGCCACCAGTTTGTCCTGCAGTGTTTTCGCATCCATCGCGATGGGCAGCGATCCACGCGCACCCCAGATTCTGATTCGCATCAGCGTGCTCTGCCCTCAGGCGGGATAGTGCGCCAGTGAGTCTGCTGCATGTGTGGCGATGGCATCGCGCACGCTGCCGTGGCACGAGATAATCTTGTCGAAGCGGCTGATGGAAAAAATCTCCATCACCAGCGGCTGCGCGCCGCCAACGGCGAACACGCTGTTGTGGGTGACGGCGTGGCGGTGCGCGAGCAGCAATACGCGAAATCCGGCGCTGCTGATGTAACTCACATCCGCGAAATTAACCACCACCACCTCACCGCCTTGCTTGCGGTTTTCAAGGTGCGGTTGCCGCGTTCTTGAAATCCTCGGCGTTGTCGTGATCAATGCGCTCGGATATTGTGACGACGCGGACGGTACCGAAAATCTGATGATGCAGTTGCATTTTTTCCCCCTTACACTTTGCTGGCGTAGATCAGTTCTCATGATTTTCTCCGGCAACACGATTGCGATTAGACTCGTGTATAGACCAGTCTAACTTAATGCAGGTTCGTATTTGCTCCACAGCTACGAGTGAAAGAGTAAATGTAACATATTGTTTTTAAACACTATTTAATGCTAAGCCGCGCGTAGGTTGCGCGTAATTCCTCACGTATCTGCCGATGCCGGGACGCCAACACCAGCGCCCCCACGGCGCAACAGGTACCCGCTATCGTCAACGTAGTAGCCACCCCGATCACATCCGCCAGCGCGCCCGCCAATAGCGCGCCAAACGGCGCCATGCCCATGAAGCTTGCGGTGTAGAGGGCCATCACGCGCCCGCGCTTGTCGTCATCGACTATGCTCTGCACGATCATGTTGACCGAGACCGAAGTGGCGAGGATGCCAAAGCCGGTGATGGCGAGCAGCGGAATGGTTAACCACACGCTTTTGACATGCGCCACCAGCGCCAGCGAGATGCCGGCGGCGAGTGCGGCATAGGTGAGCAGGCGTACCAGCCCGCGCACGCTTGCGCGCGTCGCGAGGTAGAGCGTGCCGGCGACTGCGCCGAGTCCCGCAGCGCCGATCATGAAACCCATTTCGCGCGCGCCGACGGCGAACACTTCGCGCGTGAGTACCGGCATCAGATTGATGTACGGCGTGGCAAGAAATCCCACTACGGTGAGCAATAGCAGCAGCGAGCGTATCGGCAACGACTGCCAGGCGTACTGAAAACCTTCGCGCATGCCTTGCAGCATCGGCGTGGTGTTCGGCTCGCGCACCGTCGGCTTCACCTTGATCATCAAAAACGAAACCATCACCGTGGTGTAGGTGAACGCGTTGATCACAAAACACGCCGGCTCGCCCAGCGCGGCAATCACTATGCCGGCGAGCACGGGACCCACCAGGCGCCCGCAATTGGCCATCAGCGAGGTGACTGCGATGGCGTTGGGCAGGTCTGCCTTGTTGCCGACGAGTTCCAGCAGGTAGGCATGGCGCACCGGCAGTTCAATCGCGATCAGCACCCCGAGCAACATCGCCAGCGTGATCATGTGCCACGGCGCCAGGATGCCGGCGACCGCGAGTGCGGCGAGGGTGATCGCTTGCAGCATCTCCAGTATTTGCGTCGCAAACATCACGCGATGCAGATTGCAGCGATCCGACCACAGTCCCGCAAACGGCGACAACAGCAATATCGGCAGGCTGCTGGCGAATCCGAGCAGGCCGAGCAGCGTCGCCGAATCGGTCATTTTGTAGAGCAGCCAGCCTTGCGCGATGCTCTGCATCCAGTAGCCGATCAGTGCGCACACTTGCCCTGACAGGAACAGGCGGAAGTTTCGGGATTTCAATGCCCGTAATGTGGGCAGAGGATTTTTCATACAGGATAGTGGCGCGTCAGGTCGCTCGATGCGTGGCGCCAAAGGGGCGCCCATGCGCCTGATTGTACGCTGCTGCGTGCGGTAAAATCGACTGATATCCCATGACCTGCGCACCCGATAAGCCCGCATCACGCACGCCCGTATCCTCAGCGGCGCCGCCATCCCCGGTGGAGCGCGCCTGATGTCGATCGGGGTGGTGATGCTGATGGTGGTGTGCAATATGCTGGCGATGAAGGGCAGCAAGGTTATTATCACGCTGTTTTCCATCAAGCTCGGCGCGCCGCAAATAGTGATCGGCGTGCTGGTGGCGTTGTATTCGCTATTTCCGATGATGCTGGCCATCTATGCCGGAAAGCTCACCGATCGCCTGGGCGTGCGCTGGCCGATGGTCGCCGGATCATGCGGCATTGCGTTAGGTCTGACGCTGCCGTATTTGTTTCCGTCAACGACGACACTTTATTTTCAGGCGGCGCTGGTGGGCGCGGCGCAGGTGTTTTACAACGTGTCGGTGCAAAACCTGATCGGCAGTATCAGCGCGCCGGAAGACCGCACCAAGAATTTCAGCAATTTTGGGCTGGCGATGTCCACCGGCAGTCTTATCGGGCCGCTGATTTGCGGTTTCGGCATCGATCACTTCGGACACGCGTACACCTATCTCCTGATTGCCGTGTTTCCGTTGATCACTGCCGCCATTATGGCGTCGGCGAAGCATATGACGGGCGGCCACGTGGCTCGAAAGGCGGATGCGGCGAAAGCGCAAGGCGAGGGCGCGGCGCCGTCACGTCCGTTTGAATTATTTTTCGACCATCATCCGCTGCGGCGCGTGTTGATTACCGGCGCGGTGATTCTGACCGGCATTGATCTGTTTCATTTTTACATGCCGATCTACGGCAATCACATCGGACTTTCCGCCTCGCAAATCGGCATTGTGCTGGCGACGTTCTCGGCGGCGTCGTTTGTGGTGCGCATCTGGATGCCGGCCATCGTCAAACGGGTGGGCGGGGAACAGGTGTTGATCGCCTCAATGTTCGTCGCGGCGGTAACCTACCTCGCGGTGCCGTACATCACGCATATGGTGGTGCTGTGCGTGGTGTGTTTTATACTTGGGCTGGGCACCGGCTGCGGCCAGCCGTTGTCGCTTTCCATGATTTACGAGCGCGCGCCGGGAGGCCGTTCCGGCGAGGCATTGGGGTTGCGCGCAACCCTCAACAACTTTACGCATATGATTACACCGCTGCTGTTTGGCGCCGTCGGCACCGCGTTTGGCGTGATGCCGGTGTTCCTGTGCAATTCGCTGATGCTCGCCGGCGGCGGTCTGATCATGCGGCGCAAGTAATCATTAACCGGAGAGACCATGAAAATCGCTGTCATCGATGACTATCAGGACGCATTTCGCAAGATGAAATGTTTTCCTAAATTGCAGGGCCATGAAGTCATTACCTACACCAGTTCCGAAAAAGACCCGGTGAAATTCGGCAAGCGCGTGGAAGGCTGCGAGGCGGTGGTGCTGACGCAACAGCGTTCCTTTTTGCCGCGCGCGTTCATCGAGAACCTTCCCGCGTCGGTAAAACTGCTGGCGCAGACCGGACGCAATGTGCCGCACATCGACGCCGCGGCGTGCAGCGAACGCGGTATCCTCATCTGCGCCAGCGGCGGCGGCAATTCCAGCCCGACGGTTGAGCTGACGTGGGCGCTGATCCTCGCGTCGGTGCGCAATCTGCCGACGGAAGTCAACAACATGCAGGCGGGCCGCTGGCAAACCACTGCGGGCATCGGCTTGAACGGCAAAACACTGGGCGTCTACGCCTACGGCAAGATCGGCAGCGGTGTGGCCAAAGTGGGCAAGGCGTTCGGTATGAAAGTGGTGTGCTGGGGGCGCGACGCCTCAACCGCCAAAGCGCGCACCGAGGGTTTTGAGGTGGCCGCCAGCCGTGCAGCGTTTTTTGCGGATAGCGATATTGTCACCCTGCACCTGCCGTTGAACAAGGAAACGCGCGGCCTGGTAACCGCCGCCGATCTGGCGTTGATGAAACCCACTGCGCGCATCGTCAACAGCAGCCGCGCGCCGATTATTGCGGAAGGCGCGCTGGTCGAGGCGCTGCAGAAAGGCCGCCCCGGATTTGCCGCCGTCGATGTCTACGAAAGCGAGCCGGTGGTGAATCGCGAACATCCGCTGGTGAGCATGCCCAATGTAATCTGCACGCCGCACCTGGGTTATGTGACGTGGGAAACGTATGAGCTTTACTACGATGCCGCGGTGGGTAATATACTCGCGTATGCTGCGGGTGCGCCGACCAACGTGAAGAATGCGGACGTGTTGCAGAAGCAGTGAGGCGTATTCGGCAATCCATAAGGAAATTCGCTCTTGGAATTCAATGTGCATGTGCAGGTGCTAAGCGTCGTGTTCGTCATTGCAGTAGTCATGGGAGCGGTGGCGAACAAAACCAACTTCTGCACCATGGGTGCGGTATCCGACTGGGTGAACATGGGCGACACCGGCCGCATGCGCGCGTGGGTACTCGCGATGGCGGTGGCGCTGATAGGCGTCATCGCCCTGGAGGCGTTGGGCAAGATCAATCTCTCCGGCGAAACATTTCCGCCGTACCGCAGTGCGAATTTCGCGTGGCCGCGCTACCTCGTCGGCGGATTGCTGTTCGGCCTTGGCATGGTGCTTGCGAGCGGCTGCGGCAACAAGACCTTGGTGCGCGTGGGCGGCGGCAATCTCAAATCGCTCACGGTGTTGATTATTGCAATGGTTGCGTCGTATCTGATGCTGTGGACGCCGTTGTTTGAAAAGGCATTCCTGCCATGGATACAGCCTTTGACCATCAACCTGGTGCAGCATGGCGTCGCATCGCAGGAACTGGGCACGGTCGTCTCCGGCCTCTTTGGCTATGCGTCGTCGCGCGGATTCAACATGACCATAGCAATACTGGTCGCAATCAGCTTACTGATTTTTGTGTTCAAGTCGCGCGACTTTCGCGGCGGCTTTGACAACATCCTCGGTGGCGCGGTGATCGGCGCGGCCGTCGTCGCCGGCTGGTATGTCACCGGCGGCGCGCTCGGCCAGGCATGGAAGGAGTTCGCCGACATGTCAACCGATGTGCCGAGCCGCGTGCAAGTGCAGTCTTACACCTTCATCAGTCCGCTGGGCGATTCCCTACGCTACCTGCTCAATCCGGGCAAGCTGACGCTGCTCAACTTCGGTGTGATGGCGCTGACGGGTGTCATTATCGGATCGTTCGTCTACGCGCTGGTCAGCAGAAGTTTCCGCATCGAATGGTTTGCGTCATTCGGCGATTTCGTCAACCACGCCATCGGCGGCGTGTTGATGGGCATCGGCGGCGTGCTGTCGATGGGCTGCACCGTGGGGCAGGCGATTACCGGCATTTCCACCCTCGCCATAGGTTCGATGCTCACCTTCATCGCCATCGTCATCGGTGCAGTGGCAGCGATGAAGTATCAGTATTGGCGCATCATGCAGGAGACGTGAACGTGCGCCGGACGGGTGGAGAATCCGGCAAACGCCTGAACGGTCATTTGACGGCTGATCATGATTTGACGCGCTTGATGGTGAACCTGAATACGTTGCCTTCCTGGCTCGAAGAGGCGAGCTCATTGCCGGTCGCACGACAGAACGCCTCAAAGTCTTTTACCGAGCCAGGGTCCGTGGCCTGTATTTCCAGCAGGTCGCCGATCTCCAAACCTTGTAACGCTTTCCTGGCTCGGAGTATTGGCAGTGGGCAATTGAGACCTTTGGCATCCAGCAGGGCGTTCGGCATTTATTTTCCATATTCAAGTTACGGGGCCTAGGGCAAACAGGCACTGAGTGTAGCATCTCTGCGCGGCTATATATTAGGTACTGTTTATATTAGGATAGTCTGATACAATTAATTCATACTTGTCAAGAAAAACCAGCTTCTCAATTGAGACGGCCCGCGCGGGATGGATTTCACTTTGATGATTGAACACGGCGGCGCGCTGATGCGGCGACGCAGCAAGGCCGTCGCCCCGAAAGATCGCAGGCAAAGGAAACTGGGGAATTGAGATTTGGCAGCCCCTCAGTCCATTGTGGTAAATAAGGAATTCCCTCCGCTATTTGTCGGCCATGAGGTCTATCGTCATGCCGGCTATGGTGCAAATCATCCGCTCGGTATTCCCCGAGTCGCGCCCGTCATGGATTTGTGCCGCGCCCTCGATTGGCTGCCCGACGGCGAATTTATTACCAGCCCACGGGCCAGCGTGACGCAACTCGAATGGTTTCACACGCCGGCTTATGTGGAAGCATTGCGCCACGCTGATGATACAGGTGCGGTTGCAGCCGACGTGCGGCAAAGCTTTGCCATTGGCACCATGGAAAATCCCCTGTTTCCCGGCGTGTTTGAACGCGCCAGCACCAGCGTCGGCGGCTCCATGCGAGCGGCGGAGCTGGCGCTGCAAGGACGCACCGTTTACCACCCGGCGGGTGGCACCCACCACGGTCGCCGCGATAGAGCCAGCGGTTTTTGCTATTTCAACGATCCGGTGTTCGCGATTCTGGTATTGCTGCGAGGCGGCGCGCGCCGCGTGTTGTACGTGGATTTGGATGCGCACCACGGCGATGGCGTGCAGGATGCGTTCGCGCAGGACGCGCGTGTGAATACGATATCCGTGCATGAACAGGGACGCTGGCCGCACACCGGCGCCGCCACTGACAGCGGCGCAGGCCGTGCCTGTAATTTGCCGGTGCCGCCGCGATTCTGCGACGCCGAACTTGAAGTCATCGCCACACATGTGGTGCTGGTGCTGGCGCAGCGTATTAGGCCCGATGCGTTGGTGATCACCTGTGGCGCCGACGCACTGGCGGGTGATCCGCTGTCATCGATGGCGCTGTCGAACGCGGCGCTGTGGTCGGTGGTGGAACAATTAGTGGCGCTGGCACCCGCTGCCGTGGTGTTGGGCGGCGGTGGCTACAATCCATGGACTGTGGCACGTTACTGGAGCGGACTGTGGGCTCGACTGAGTGGGCGTATGATTCCTTCGAAGCTGCCGCAAAACGCTCATATTATACTTGCCGGTCTGCACTGTGATCTGATTGACGACGAAGATATTTGCCCGCAATGGCTCAACACTGTGGCGGACCAGGCCAACGCGGGAACCGTACGCCCGGAAATTTCTGAATTATGCACGCAGGCGCTGGCCCGGACATCGAATGCGCGCTGGAACTGAGATGGCGATCATGGCAACCGATGCAACAATCAATTGGAACCAACAACTCACCGCCATCGAAGAGCTCGAAGACGCGGGACTGGATGCCGGATTCGTTGCCGAGTGCGAGCGCCACGCGTCGCGCGTGACGGGCCGCGAGATACGGTTTTCGACGCCCACCTTCAAGTCGTACAACAATTGTGACGTCAGCGGCTGCGGCAAAAACAGCTTTCCCGCGTTTTCCATCACCGCCGGCGCCTGCGGCCTGAACTGTGATCATTGCCAGGCAAAGATTCTCGAGCCGATGATTGCGGCCACCAGTCCGGCAATGCTCGACAGCAAGGTGCGCGAGATGGTGGTGGGCGAAGATTTACAGGGGTTTCTGCTTTCC
>CAMBCF010000160.1 GCA_945864585.1 Bordetella parapertussis
CGTCCACCTCATCTACTATGGACATCGCCTGCTGCTTGTGCGGCAGTGTGAGATTGCAGCCCGCGAAACCCAGCGGATGCAAAGCGCGCAGCGCGGCGGCGAGTCCGTCGGGCCGGATGGCCAGCGGCACATACGTCCCGGCCAGCGCAGAGGGCTAGGGTGGGGATGGGGTATGCAACCAGTTGCGCCCCACCCCTATCCCAACCTTCCCCCTGAAGGGGAAGGAGTTTTCGGACACTACGTTGGCGTTTTCTGACATCACGTATCAACTACATCGCAACTACACGTGGCGCCAATTGAGCCGCGGTTTGCCCCGCCAACCGCCCCGAGGTAAAGCCCCACCCGAGGTGATTGCCGTGACCTTTCAACAGCAGTCCGCCCTGCCCCGTCGCGCCCGCCGCGTACAACCGTGGAATCGGCACGTCGTCTTTGCCCAGCACTTGCAATCCGGTGTTGATAGCCAGACCGCCGTCGGTGTAGTTGATGTAATTTTTCACCGGCCCCAGCGCAACATATGGGCCACGCAAAATTTCCGGGCGCGCACCACGCGGCAATACATCGGCGCCGGCGTTATAGGCCTGCACGGTGTGTTGCAGCGCGACGGCGTCCATGCCGAGTTTGCCCGCCAGTGCTTCCAGCGTTTCACCGCGATGAAACAAGTCCGGACGACAGTGTTCGTAATCACGCAAGTACGCGAACGCGATGCCGGGCGCAGTGGAAACATAGTGCGGCCAGGCAGTATATTTTTGCGCCACGCTCGCATCGAACAAAATGTAACCGATACCGTCGGGCTGGTAGGCCATGTCAAACACCATGCCCTTCGTTTCGTCAGCGAAGCGTTGGCCGTTTTTGTTGATGAGTATCGCGCCGTCGCGGAACATGCCGCGTTCGGGCACCACCACGGTGGTGAGAAAGCCCATCAGGAACTGCCGCACCACGGATTGCGGTGCGATACGCAGCGCGAAATTCGCCGCGCGCATCAGCCAGCGCGACGGCGGCAAACGGCTTTGCCACGCAGGCTTCGGCGGACGCACAAAGCGCATGCCGCCACCGAACATGTCCTGATTGATGATGCGCGCGCCGAGTTCCAGCGCCATACGGTGGCCGTCGCCGGTGTTGGTGGGGTTTACCGCTTCGGTGGCGCCGACGGCGGCTGAAATAAAACTGCCTTTAAACTCCGGATCGGCAGCGTAGTCGCCCGCCGCGAGGATCACACCGCGCGCGGCGTCTATCGTTTCCACCGTGCCGTTGCGTTCAAACTCCACGCCGGTGACTTCACCTTCATGGGTCAGCAATCGCTTTGCGCGCGCGCTGGTCATGATGTTCACACCGATTTTTCGCGCATGGCGCTCGCAATGAAAAATATACGCCGCTGAGTTGGGCATAATCTGGTGCATGCGCGGCTTGCGGTGCGGCGGCTCTTCCAGCGGACCGAGAAACACCACGCCCCATTCCGACAGCAGGCGCACGGTCTCGGGCACGTTGTCCACTAGGATGCGCGCGAGCGCGTCGTTATCCGGCCGATCGGCGTGGTGTTGGGAGAACTTGCCCATGTCCTCGAAATGCTCGTCCGGCGTGTCAGTGATGCCCGCGCGCGCCTGCTCCGCGGTCTGCGTTGCGCTGATCGATCCAATCGAGCGCGCGGTGGTGCCGCCGAGCGTGGCGTTTTTCTCCAGCAGCACGACATTCCCGCCGTTGCTTCGCGCGCTGATGGCCGCCGCTACGCCGGTACCGCCACCGCCTATGACTACCACGTCTGCTTTCATTCGCTCACTTCCCTAATCAATCCGCACATCGGCCTGCTTCACGACGCTCGTCCACTTGGCAATTTCGGTCTTGATGAAGTCCGCCAGAAACGCCGGCGTGCTGCCCACCAGATCGGCGCCGGCGCCGATCAGCCGCTCGCGCACATCCGGCAGTTGCAGCGTTTGCGTCATGTCGGTGTGCAGCTTGGCGACAATCGGGCGCGGCGTGCCTGACGGCACGGTGACCGCGTACCAGGTGCTCATGTCGTAGCCGGGCACGCCGGATTCAGCAATCGTGGGCAAATCCGGCACGACGGCGCTGCGCTTGGCCGTGGTGACGGCCAGCCCGCGCAGCCTGCCGGTTTTGATGTGCGGCAAGCCGGAACCCGGCACGGTAAACGTCACCTGCACTTGTCCCGACAACAAATCGTTGATCACGGTGGCGATGCCTTTGTACGGCACATGGGTCAACTGGATGCCGGCCATGGATTTCAGCATCTCGGTCGCCAGATGCGACGGCCCGCCGTTGCCCGACGAGGCATAGCTGAATTTGCCCGGCTGCGCTTTCACCAGTGCGACAAACTCCTGCACCGTGGTTGCCTTCACCGACGGATGCACCACCAGAATAAAGGGCGACGAGGCCAGTAGCGTCACTGCGCTGAAATCATTCACTGGATCGTAATTCAGCTTTTTGTATAAGCCCGGCGCAATGGCATTGGCGATATTGAACTGGTAAATCGTGTGCCCGTCGGCGGGTGCGGCAGCGGCCAGTTCGGCAGCGATGTTGCCGCCTGCGCCGGCGCGGTTGTCGATCACCACCTGTTGCCCCCATTTATCCGACAGCTTTTGCGAGATCACGCGCCCGATCACGTCGGCGCCGCCGCCGGGCGGAAACGGCACGATGAAACGCACTGGTTTGGTTGGGTAACCCTGTGCAACAGCACACGGAACCACACAAAGCGCAGCCCATAGCCTTGCCATCATTTTCATCACTGTCTGCCCAAGATTATTAAGCCTGCGCCAACCTATTTGAGCTATTCTATAATTTCAATGCGCGCGTGGTTGACCGTAGTGTAAAACACAAGCACGACGCGTAGGGGAGGGGATAGTTATTATAAACGCCCTTTTTCACCCAACGGCATTCTATCCTTCTATCCCCTGCTGCCCGGCGAAGCGGCAATCGCGCGCGCGTGAAGAATGCGCTCAAGCCCTGCGGATTTTCCTAAAATCTTGCCCTTCGCAGCGTCCGCTTTCGCCAAATCTGCACGCTTGCGCGAGCGCAAGCCGAACCACCCCATCGGCGCTGGCCAAAACCAGTCCGGGTTTGCGAATCAAGCCGCCTGAAACAAATCAACCCACCGCGCCGTTGCTCGTGGCGGCGGCTGTGCGCACAGCCCCAGATGCGTGAGAATGCGCTCAATCACCGCAGGCTCTTCGATCACTGCGATGATCTTCAATTTGCCGCCACACACGCAGCGCTCAATGTCAACGTCGTACACGCGTTTGAGCAAGCGCGCCCAACTCATGCGCACCGGCGCGCTGTGCGCGTGAACGTGCTTGCAATCACCCGCGCCTGCCGTAGTTGCTTGCTCTGGCGCCGGCACCACCCTGGATCGTAATTTCGCATGCGGCGCGAGCACCCCATGAAAGCGGATGAGATGTAAGCGCGGGCGCGGCACCAGTGCGGCGAGCCGCTGCATGAATTCCATCGGCGACATGACGATGTGGGTCGTGCCGTTGCGGTAAGGCGTTTTGAGTTGGAGCACTACCTGCCCCGCGTGGTTCACACTCAACCGTTCGTTGGCGATAGCCGGGCGCGTGACGTAGCGGGCGAGTTGTTCAAGCTCACTGCGTTGATCGGCATCACAGCGCACCCCTGCATGCAGACTGAATCCGTGGGCGTTGGCAAGTAGGTCGGAACGCGCAGCGGTATCGGGAACGACAACACCCACTGGCGCACCGGCAGACTCATCACCGCGATCGCGTGCCCCTACAATCAGATGGAGCGAGGCGCGGTTTACAAATTCAACGTCAATCACGTGGTCGAGCCGGACGACCCGTGTGAAATGTTTCCGATGGAAATGTTTGAAGTCAGCGCCGGCAATCAACGGAGGCTTGCAGCATGACCCAACTCGCGGAACTCGCACGCCTGATCAGAAGCAAAAACGCCGGGCCATTTGAACTCACCTTCGACATCATGTTCGATGACGATGCCACCTATCAACGCGTAAAAAATTCCGGAGTGCTCACGCGCGAAGTTATCGCCCAGCGCTACAACTTGCCGGCCGGCGACGTGAAGTTTTTTTATTGCGATCAAGCGTACGCGATCAAGGCCTCGATCCCGCGCCCGTTTTTTCAAGGCGACCCGCGCGACAGCGACGGCCACGGCCACGGCGGCCAGCAATATGCGCCGCTGATGGATATCAAAATACAATAACTCTTAAAAACAGATACTTACGCTACACCCAGCAATGCGGCTCGCTCAGTCGATTGTCATGCCGGTCGCCTTGACCACCTTGCCCCACTTGACGGATTCGGAACGGATGTGTTCGGCGAACTCTTCGCCCGTGCTGCCGACCGGCTCGAAGCCTTGCGCCAGAAGCTTGTCGCGCAGATCCGGCGCGCGCACGGCCTTCACGAACTCCGCATTCAGCCGCGACATGATCTCGGGCGGCGTGCCTGCAGGCGCAAGTACGCCGTTCCAAGAAGTCACATCGTAGCCGGGCAATCCGGTTTCGATCACCGTGGGCAGATTCGGCATGCCCAGCGAGCGGCGCGCGCTGGTGACCGCAATCGCGCGCAACTTGCCCGCGCCGATGTGCGGCACCACGCCCGCCGGTTCGCCAAGAATCACCGGCGTCTCGCCCGACAGCACGGCGAGCGATGCAGCGGCCCCGCCCTTGTAAGGGATGTGCACCATCTTCACGCCGGCCATGGTGTTAAAAAGTTCGCCCGCAAGATGATTCACCGCGCCGTTGCCGCTGGACGCATAGGCAACCTGGCCTGGACGTGAGCGCGCGAGCGCGATGAGGTCCTTGATATTTTTCACCGGCACCGCGGGGTGCACCACAACCACCTGCGGCACCAGCGACAGCCACGAGATCGGCGCAAAGTCGCTCGCCTTGAACGGCATCTGGCGGTAGAGGCTGGGGTTGATCGCATGCGTGCCCGAGTACGCGAAGACGACGGTGTAGCCGTCGGCCGGCGCACGCGCGGCGATTTCCGTGCCGATGTTGCCAGCAGCACCAGGCCGGTTTTCGACAATGAAGTTGCGGCCCACCGCTTCGGATAATTTTGGCGAGAGCAGCCGCGCCAGCACATCGGCGCCGCCGCCCGGTGGCCACGGCACGATGAAGCGGATGGGCTTCGCCGGCCAGGACTGTGCGTAGGCGTTCCCTACAGCGGCGGCGAGCGCCACGGCGATTACGTACAAAGCATGTTTGGTGGATGGTTTCATTTGTATTTTCTCCGTTACGTAACACACACGTTGATTATGCAGAAATCAGGCACTGCGGGGAATCCCATGCGGGCGTGGCATTCGCGTCACGCCGCGCCATGCGGCGGCGCATCAAACGCCGCATGCCGTCCCGCAATGCGCCCTGAAACAAAAGCCCAGCCGAGATGATGGCCGTGACCTTCTAGCATGAGGCCGCCCTGCCCGGTCGAGCCGGCGGCGTACAGCCCTGGTATGGGTTTGCCATCCGCGCCAGTCACTTCCAAGCGCTCGGTCACGCGCAGCCCGCCGTCGGTGAACACCACGTAGCCCTTCAGCGGCCCCAGCGCGTAGTACGGCCCCCGCGTAATCGCCGGGCGCATCTCTCGCTCATTGGCGTTATAGCTGGCGAGTGCACTAGCGAGTTGCGCGGCCAGCACGCGCATCGAAGCGGCCAGCCCTTCTATCGTTGCCGACTGGTGGTAGATATCTTTGCGGTTGCGCCGGTAGTCGTCGAGGTAGGCCCATGCGATGCCGGGCGCGGTGGACACCGCGTAGGGCCAAGCGCGGAATTTTTGCGCGACGCTGTCGTCGAAAAGAATGTACGCGACCTTGTCTTTTTGCAGCGGCACTTCGTACGCGGGCCGTCCCAGCTCATCGGTGAAACGCTCGCCGCTGTTGTTGACCAATATTGCGCCCTCCTTGAACAACTCCGGCGCGGGGCCAAGGGCGGTGGTGAGAAAACTCATGATGAACGGGCGCAACAGCGCCTGCGGCATGTGCTGCATGGCCCACGCCATGAAGCGCGCCAGCCAGCGCCATGGCGGCAGCTTGAGCATCAGCCTGCCGCCGGGCGGCGGCACGAAGCGCAGTATGGGACCGCGCACGATGTCGCCGTTCACCACCTGCGCGCCGATAGCGAGCGCCATGCGCTGGCCATCGCCGGTGGCGGTGGCGTTGATGGCCTCGATGTCCGCCACGGTCTCCGACGCAAGACTGCGCTTGAGATCGGGTGCGTTGCTGAAGTCACCCGCGGCGAGCACTACGCCACCGCGTGCGCGAAACGTGAGCGCGGCTCCATTCGCATCGGCTGCCTTCACACCGACGACACGCCCACCCTCGATGATCAATGCACTCGCAGCCCCGTTGCAACGGATATCCACGCCGAGCCGTCGGCAATGGCGCGAAATGTGGTACGCAAACGCGCGCGAGTTCGGCAGCACGTTGTGCATGCGCGGATAACGATGCGGCGGCTCCGGCATCGGACCGACCAGCACCACGCCCAGGCGCGTGAGCCACTCCACCATATCGGTAGTGTTCTCGGTAAGCAGCCGGCGCAACACGAGATTGTCACGCGGCGCATAAGGCCCGGCGAGCAGGTTGAGATCCTCGAAATGCTCGCGCGGTGTGTCCTTGATGCCGGCACGCTGCTGATGCGGCGTATTGGTGGCCGAGATCGAACCCACCGACCACGACGTGCTGCCGCCGGGTTGCGGATTCTTCTCGATGAGTATCACGCTACGCCCCAGCCGCGCGGCCTCCGCCGCCGCGGCCAGCCCCGCGCCGCCGCCGCCCACGACGATCACATCGGCTTCGTAGTGATGTTGTTCGTCCGCCATGCTTCCCCCATAACAATGGAAATTATTTTTGCTGAAATGCAATCGCTTTCATCAAGCGCGAAATCTGCGCCACCTCGTTGCGCAGATAAGCGCCGAACTGATCGCCCGGCAGGTAGTTTGGTTCGAGACCGATCTTCATCAGTTGCTCGCGCGCCTGCGGATGATTGAGCAGCTTTTCCATCGCGGCTTGCAGTTGCGCGACGATTTCTTTTGGCGTGGCCGCGGGGCCCATGAGTCCGTTCCAACTTGCCCTGTCATAGCCGGGCAAACCCGATTCGCTGATCGTCGGCAGATCGGGCTTCATCGCCGAGCGCTTCGCGCTGGTGACGGCAAGCAGCCGCACCTTGCCTATGTCGGCCATCGGCAACGACGCGGTGAGCGATGGAAAGCCCACGTCAACATGCCCCGCCGCAACCGCGGTCGAGCTCTCGGTGCCGCCCTTAAACGGCACGTGCAGCATGTCGAGCTTCGCCATCGATTTGAACAACTCGCCGTTGATGTGCGCGGAGGCGGCGACTCCCTCCGAGGCGTAACTCAACTTGCCCGGGCTTGCGCGTGCCAGCGCGATCAAATCCTTCACGCCGCGCACCGGCACCGAAGGGTGAATTATCAACACATACGTCGTCGCGGTGCCGCGCGCAATGGGCACAAAGTCGCGATTGATGTCATACGGCAAATCACTGCGCGCGGCGGATAGCCCCGCCCCCGAGGCCGTCATCAGCAGCAACGTGTAGCCATCCGGCGGCGCCGTTGCCACGCGCTCGTTAGCGATTGCAGTGCCAGCACCCGGACGATTCTCGACGATCACCTGCTGCCCGAACTGCTCGCCCAACTTCTGCGCCATGAAACGCCCGGCAAGATCGGTCGAGCCGCCGGCGACGAAGCCCACCACCAGCCTGACAGGTTTGTTTGGGTAGTTCTGCGCGGCTACTCCCGCCGAGGTAAACGCCATGGCGATCCCGGCGAAAGCCACGCAACAATGTGATCCAGTGAGCTTCATCGTTTCTCCCCTTCATTGATACATCTGGCACATGGTACATGCCGCGCGTGCGAAACGCGAAATCGCTAGAATATCCGCAAGCCACAAACCAGCAGACCGCATGACCATTGCCGCCGAATTCGCCAAACGCATACTCGCTAGCCGGTATGAAACCCCGCCTCGGGAAGCCGCGCATTGGGCAAAAGTCGGGTTGCTCGACACTATCGGCGTCACCATCGCCGGCAGCCGCGACAAAAGCACGCGCATCGTCACGGGCGTGACCATCGGCTCATCGGGGCGAAGTCGGTGCGGGCGACAGTGGCGGCGTAGAGTCCTCAATGCAATGCCCAAATGATCGCACGCTGCTCCTGCGCGATGATATTCACGAGACTGGTCTCTATCATTGCAATGACTGTTCCGGCATCTGGGTCGGGCCTCAATTTGTCGCGGAACATAAGGTATAGAAATTTTAAAAACCTTTTTTGACCAAAGCCCAATGTATCCGCGCCTCGGCGGGCAGTCAATTGCAGATCATTTGGCCAAGCCGCTCGCTGCCCGCAAAATTCAGCCTTCCAGAGCCTCCGCAACTACAGGATTTAACGCCTAAACTTGTCGCTCACGCGGGCGATGGCCGAGCCGACGCATCAGCTCCGGTAAAAACCAGCCCGCA
>CAMBCF010000161.1 GCA_945864585.1 Bordetella parapertussis
CCGGGGCCGACGGGTTGGTTCGGCTTGTGCTCGTGAAAGCGTGCTGACTAGGCGAAACTTAGACGCCGCAGAACGCTTCGCGGGTCAAGATTTTGAGGAAAACAGCGGGGCTTGGCGAAAATTCACGTGATTGACTGTTCGCCGGGTGAGGGATAGATTGCCGGTTGGTGAAAAATAGTGTTTGAAATTCTTATACGCCAGTATATAAAAATATGTTTAAAAACATATACTTATACATACTCTCGATACTAAGTTTGCTGATGACGAGCCCCTGCGCCCTGTCGCAAAATTATCCCGCGAAGCCGGTACGCATGGTCGTCGGTTTTGCGCCGGGCGGCAGCACGGATATCGTCGCGCGTCTGTTATCGCGCAAGCTGACCGACAGCATGGGGCAATCTTTTGTGGTTGAAAATCGCAGCGGTGCATCATCCAATATCGCCGCGCAAGGGGTGGCGCGCGCACCCGCCGATGGCCTGACCTTGCTCTACATGACCAGCACGCTGGTGGTGAATGTCAGCCTGTTCTCAAACCTTGCTTTCGATTTGACCAAGGATTTTTCGCCCGTGACGCCGGTGGTGGATATTCCGAGTTTTCTGTCGGTGCATGGGTCGCTGCCGGTGAAATCAGTGAAGGAGCTGATCGCGCTGGCGAAATCGCGCCCCGGTGAAATCACCTACGGCTCGGCCGGCAGCGGCAGCGCCACGCATCTGGCGACGGAGCTGTTCAAATCCATTGCCGGCGTCAATATCGTACACGTGCCGTACAAAGGCTCCGGCCCGGCGACCACCGATTTTCTCGGCGGCCACGTGCAGGTGCTGTTCGTGTTCAATGCGGAGCATGTGAAATCCAACGCAAAAATCGGCCGCCTGCGTCCGCTGGCGGTGACCACGCGCAAACGCCTGAGTGATTTTCCCGCGCTGCCCACGATGATCGAGGCCGGCGTCAGCAACTATGAAGCCAGTGTGTGGAACGGCGTGCTCGCGCCGGCAGGCACGCCACGCGATATCGTGGCACGCCTCAACACCCAAACCGCGCAAGCCATCCGGGAACTCACGCCAATGCTGGCCGAAATCGGTGCGTATCCGATGTCGATGAGCGCGGACGAATTTTCGGAGTTCGTGCGGCGCGAGGTGGGCAAGTGGGCAGCCGTGGTCAAGGTATCGGGAGCGCGCGCGGAATGAGTTTTCAGCGGCCGTGGGTTACGCTCGCCAGTATTGCGCTGTGTAGCGCCCTGACATCGTACAGCGTAGCACAAGTCTACCCCAGCAAGCCGGGCATCAAAGCCCAACAGGAGCCGTAATGAGCACCACCAGCCTGCACGATATGCACAATAGGCACAATACCCCGCAAACGCGGGAGCCGGACGCCGCGCTCGCCATTGCCGCGCATCTGGCGCGCACGCGCTTTGAGGATTTTCCCGCAACCACGGTCGAAGCGGCTAAAGCGTCGATACTGGACACGCTGGGCTGCATCCTCGCGGGCACGCCGTGCGGGGACGTGATCGCGATCCGCAAGCTCGCCGCCGGCTGGGGCGGGCAGGCCAGCAGCACGCTGATTGGCAGCGGCGGCATGCGGCTGCCCGCGGCCAGCGCGGTGTTGGGCAACGGCAGCGCGATTCATCAGTTCGACTTTGACGACACGCACGATCGCGCGGTGATGCATCCGTCGTCGGCCAGCCTGACGCCGGCGCTGGCATTGGCCGAGGCGGCAGGCGGCGCCAGCGGCAAGGACATCATCACCGCAGTGGCGCTGGGCAACGATCTGTCCAGCCGTGTCGGTCTGGCCGCACACGGGCGTATGTGGGATCACCCGTGGTTTCGCGCGCCGGTGATTGGGATTTTCGGCGCGACAGCGGCGGCGGCCAAAATCATGGGCGCAACAGTGGAGCAGCACCTGAACGCGCTGGGTCTGACGCTGCCGCAAGTGAGCGGCACTTGGGCGAGCCTGCATCACAAGGGATCGAGCGTGCGCTCGATCCGTGACGGACTCACCTATCGCAACGGCGTGCTCGCGGCGGAGCTGGCCCTGGCCGGTATACGCGGCGACCGCGAAGTATTCGACGGCCCGTATGGCTTTTATCAGGCGTTTTTCCGTGGCGACTACAGCCGCGATACATTGCTCGACGGCTTGGGGCAGCGCTACGAAACCGAACGTATTTCGCTCAAGCCCTGGCCCTGTATCCGCCATCTGCATACCGCGCTCACCGCGGTGATGGAACTCACGGCCCGGCACAACCTCGCCTTCGACGACATTCGCGAAGTCCTGCTGCACGTGGGCCAGGTCAGCCTCGACCGCTGGCGCCCGGTGGCGCTGGGCAGCGTGCCGGAAAACCATATCGATCTGGCCGGCAATATGCATTTTGCGGTCGCGGCGGCGATCCGCCATCGCGGCATGCCGCTGGCGCTGTATCACGAAACAGCGCTGGCGGACGACGTGATATTGAACGCGATGCCCAAGGTGCGCTGCACCTACGATGCCTCGCTCAACGGGCACACCTTCGAAGCCGCAGGCGTGGAAATCACCACTGCGGACGGCCAGCATTACAGCGCGCGCTGCGATGTCGCGCTGGGACACCCCGACCATCCGATGACGCTTGATCAGCGCATCGCCAAGTTTGTCGACTGCGCCGCGGCCGCGTTGACGCCGGTGGCCAAACCTCAGGCGCTGCAGATCGTCGATGCGGTGGCGCGGCTGGAGCGGCTCGATACGATAGCGCCACTGATGAGATTGCTGGCATGAGTGAATCACCAACCACTAAAGGCCCGCTCGCCGGCATCCGTGTCGTCGACTTGTCGCGCGTGCTGGCCGGGCCGTACTGCGGATCGATCCTCGCCGATCTGGGCGCGGACGTGATCCGTGTCGAACATCCGACGCAGCGCGACGAGGTGCGCACCTGGGCGCCGGTGGTGGATGGCGTGTCGGCCGCGTTCATGGCGGTGAATCACAGCAAGCGCGGGGTGGTGATCGATCTCTCCAATGCGGGCGGCGCCGAGGTGTTCAAGAAACTCATCACCACCGCCGATGTGCTGCTCGAAAACTTCCGCCACGGCACGCTGGAGCGTTTTGGTGTGGGCCATGACACGCTGCTCGGCATCAATCCGCGGCTGGTGCATTGCGCGATCCGCGCGTTCCCGGCGGGCACCGAGGGCGAAAAATTGCCCGGCTACGAAGCCTCGATGCAGGCACGCACGGGCATGATGAGCCTCACCGGGGAGCATGACGGCGAGCCGGTGCGCTGCGGTGTCAGCGTGGTCGATCTGGGCACCGGGCTTGCAGCGGTGATCGCCGTGCTAGCGGCATTGCGCGAGCGTGATCGCACCGGGCAGGGCCAGTGGGTCGAGCCGGCGCTGCTGCGCACAGCGGCGAATTTTCTCAACTATCAGATTGCCGGCTACTCGCTGGCGAACGTGTTGCCGCAACGTTACGGCAGCGGACACCAGATACTGGCGCCCTACGGCAATTTTCAGTGCGCCGATGGCGCGGTGCTAATCGCCGCAGGCAACGACCGGCTGTGGGCGAAGCTGTGCGAAGCGCTCGCGCTGTACGCCGCCGCCGGGAATCTGCCCTACCCGATGCTGGCCCTGCGCATCGCCAACCGCGATGCGGTGAACAGCCTCGTGGGCGCGGCGGTAGCCGGGCGCAAGCGGCAGGATGTGCTGGATACGCTGATCGCGGCCGGCATCCCCTGTGCGCCGGTGAACAACGTTGCGGAGTTCATGAGCGACGCCACGCTCGAACGCGCGCACGTGCTCGACAAGCTGCAATTGCACGAAGATAAATCGCTAACGCTCGCGGGGCCGTTGTTTGCGGCAGACTTTCTGCCCGCGAACCGGCGCGAGCCGCCGCGCATGGATCAACACACCGATGAAGTGCTGCGCGCGCTGGGTTACGCAGAAACCGAGATTCAGAAACTGCGCGAGTCTCGTGCAGTTGGCTAACGATATATCAATATTTAGAGGATATTTAGAGGCCAGCCGGGAATCGAGGGAAATGTCCATGAAAACCAAATTATGTGAAATGTTCGGCATCGACGTGCCGATTATCGCGTTCTCGCATTGCCGTGATGTGGTGGTCGCAGCAATATGGGGTCAGACACGATTACATAATCGTGGTCGCGGTAGGGACGACGGTTACCCGCCGCCCCCGCACAGATCCGTACGCGCGGAACTACCGCATACGGCTCCTGCCGCAGGTGATGACGCGAATGCGTTGCGATGGATTGCGTGGCACGTCACGTATGCCTTCGAGTCCCTTCGAAGCACTTACCCGGCTCTGTGTCCGGCATGCGGGAGAATCAAAGGCATTCCCTGTGGCTATCCCCCTTCCCTCCATCGCCTCCGCCGGGCTGCACCCGTTGTTCGGCAACTTCTTCGCTACTATGAGGATATCCGACTTCTCATCAGCGTGGATGGCGGGATTACGGTTTCCCTTCCCCGCCCCGCCCGACGATGTTCCATCGGGCGCCGATGAGACCTCCCAGCTCCTGCTCAAGTAGCTTCCCGGCATGCTCAGGGTCTACGACCGCGTGGGACTGATTCATGGCTTGCGATTGTCGTCATGTCTCATGTGGCTTTCCGCTTGTTTGAACAGCGTCAGCGTCCCAGAATTATGATTTCGCGGCTCGATGGCTGGCCTGCCGGTTTCCCCTGTCAACGCTTCGCATCTCACCTCGCGATGAGAGTACGCATGACTCGGGGCCAAGGTGATTCGCCATTTCTTCCTCGTATTGGACTTCCACCAACTACTACTTGCCAGTTTGTGCTGGCGCTCTCTGACCCCATATTTCTCACCCCACGTGATCGAAGTCGTTAAAGGCGGATTGATCGATGCGCTGGGCGTCGCTGTCGCCGGCACGGCTAGCGCTACCGCGGAAGTTGTTACCCGTTGGGAGCGCGGCGCCGGCGGCGCTCTGCATGCGGGCATCATCGGCGGGGCTTTCAAAACTGCCGCGCAAATAGCCGCCCGCGTAAACGGCACCATCGGGCAGGCGCTCGATTTTGATCCGCCAACACCGCTGCTACCCGTGCTGCTGACGTTGGGCGAGGTCGAGCAGGCGTGGGGCCGCGACTGGCTGGAGGCCTATATCGCGGGTTATGAAGTTCAATCCAAATTACAGCGAGGCGTATCGGCAAGGCACTATGAGCATGGCTGGCATTCAAACGCCGTTTTCGGCACGATAGGGGCAACCGCCGCCGCCGCGAAACTACTGAAACTCGACGCCGCGCAAACCGCCATGGCGTTGGGGATTGCGACGTCCGAAGCCGGTGGCGTGCGGCAGAATCTGGGCACCATGACCAAGCCCTACCATGCGGGTGCGGCGGCGGCGAACGGCATCATCGCCGCCACTTTGGCGCGGCAAGGCATGACCAGCGCAGCGGATAGCATCGAGGGAAAGTTCGGGCTTTTGCAGGTATTCGCCTTTGATGGCGAATACGACGAGCGGCAAATTGCGGCGACCTTCGGCGCACCGTGGAATTTGCTGGCGCATGAAATCCGCATCAAGCCGTACCCTTGCTGCAGAGCGGGCCATCGGGCGCTGGATGCCGCTATTTCGCTTGCGGCAAAATACCGTCTTGCAGCGGACGCCATCGAGCGGATCGAATGCGAACTCAGCGCCCACGTCACGCAACTGATGGCCTATCCGTCCGCGTCAAACACGCTGGAAGCGAAATTTTGCTTGCCCTACTGTGTTGCGGTAGCGGTGTGCGACGGGCAGGCGGGCTTGCGGCAGTTCACCAAGGAACGGGTGCTTGATGCAGGCGTACAGGCACTGGCCGCGCGTGTCCGCGTAGCACATCCGGAGGGCAAGAGTGAATGGCAAACCGGGTCATCCTTGCCTTGCAAGGTGCGGATTTTTTGCACCGATGGCGTCATGCACGAGGCGAGCGCGGGCGCGCCCAAAGGCGATCGGGAGAACCCGGTGAGCATGCGCGAAATCATCGCGAAGTATCGCGAGTGCACACGCGATTGTCTGTCAGACGAGCATGCCACCGCCGTCTTGTCGTCGATTCAAATGCTTGAAACCCGCCATGACCTGCGCGCCCTTGCCGACGTACTGACTTTTGGCATCCGCACTAACCGGCCGGCAACCCAGCAGTGAGCCGGGCCGGCGCGCTTACCGCGAAGCGGGCGCCGGTCGTTTCAAAGAAGAAATCACTACTTTATTAGTGCGTCCTTTTGTGCGTGTGCATCGAGGCAAGCCAATGACGCACTACACAGTACGACGGTCAGGGATGTAATACAATGCCGTGAAATAATATATTGTTGTTTATAATCAATAACTTATACTACTTTTATTATTTACAGCAGCGCCTATGCTGTGATTCTTCGCACGGGCGCTTGCGTTGTCATCAACGATAGCAGTGATTGAACGCCTGGCGCGTCCAGCGTATCCAGGCGCTCAAGCAGTTCGAGTAGCGCAACGCCATCCGTTTCGAAGAGCGCGTATTTCAGGCAATCCTGCAACTTCGCCTCATGCTCCCCCACCGCCATCTCCACACCCCACGAGCCGCGCGGCGCGCGGCAGACGACAGTATGTGTCGCACCATCCTCGAGTTCGACCTGTACTTGCACATGCATCTTGTGAAAGTCGCCGGGTATGAATTCATCTTGCACCAATTCGATTTTCTCCAGCAGCTCAACCATATCAGCACGAAAGCGCCGCTCGTCGGTAAAACTGGCGATCTTCACAGCGCCATCAAGCAACGCGGCGCCCGTGGTGTACTGCAAGCTGAATTTTCCGTCGAGGCCGGTCGCCGGCCGCGGACGATTAACGTATTTCATCACCGGCGAAACCATGCGCACACGACGGATATCCTTGCGCCCGCCGAGCACACGGTGCATATCCAGACCGGCGGTAATGCCGAAGTGCGTGCCGTACTGCGACGGAAAGAGCTTGATCGCAAGCCCCGGATCCACCACCCGATACGGTTTGCCGTATGCCAGCAGGCGATCCGCATTGAAGTGATGCGGATAGAACGTGCTGATGAGCCCCTTGTGCGCTTCCAGCACGTCCGGGTTCGCGGTAAAGCCACGCTGCGCGAGTAACGCTGCGTCGAGCCCGGATGCGGCGGCATTGCCGCAATGCGTCGCTTTGGTCATGGAACCCACGTTCGCGAGCAATGAACCGGCACGTGAAGCGGCCAAGCCGAGCGCGTGCCGCATCGCGTTCACGTCGAGCTGCAGCAAGTCGGCTGCCACAACCGCGCTGCCCAGCACCCCCGCTACGCCGGGCGGATGAAACATCAAGTCCTCGGGCACATATTGGTCGCCCGCGTATTGCAGACGCCCTTGTATCTCGATGCCTTTTGCCACAGCCGTAATGATCTGCCGGCCGCTAAGCTGATTGGCTTCGGCCAGCGCAAACGCCACCGGCACCGTCGGCGATACCGAATGCGTGGGCGGGCTCCACATCGGTTCGAAGTCGAGCACATGCGTCGCCACCGAATTGATGTAGGCCGCCTGCGGCAGCGACACCTTGGTGTTGGTGCCCCAGATCGACGCCTGCGGCGAGCCGCCGAGCGACAGCATATGCGCCGTCATGATTTTGACCGGCGCCTCGCTGCCGCCAGCCAAGGCCACCGCTACGCCATCTTTAATCGCCTGCTTGACCCGATGGATGCAGGCATCGCCTAAGGATTCGTATCGCGTCGCATGGATTATCGCGCACAGTTCTTGTGTCAGTCCCACGTTACACCTACGCTTATGCTGCCGCGCGCTCGCCACGAGCCGGGGCGAGCAAGTCGATCAATTCCCGTGCCGAGTGGTGTTCAATATCCAACGCCACAGCAGCAATGCGATCCACCGGCAACTGCGGATTGTTGCCTTTGAACTTGCGGCTAAGGGCGGCAACATCCATGGGCGCGGCCAGCGAACCGGTAGGATCGAGAATGTCGACGCGCATCCAGTCGTCGTTCACTTTCGCCGCAACCCAGCCCGCGAAATGCACAGGGTAAAGTTTATCCAGCGCCGGATCATCCACCAGTTCGAGCTTGGCGGCAAGTGTGCCCAGCGCGGGATTATGCATCTTTTCATCACTGAATTGCGCGGGCAGCACTTGTCCATCGGTGAATGCGGCTGCCAGCACATAACGCAGACTCATCTGCGCATTCAACGCAGTACTCGGTGCGTAATCAAAACCGCACTGCACATCGACCACCTTGCTCATACCAACCTGCACCGGACGCAACGGCTCCCATGCGTTGCCGAGACGCTGGCGTAATTGCAGTGCGGCATCGATATATGCATGGGTGCTGCCACAGCAC
>CAMBCF010000162.1 GCA_945864585.1 Bordetella parapertussis
GATCATGCTGGTGTGCTGACCGTCAATCTTGGCACCGGGCGCGGCTACAGTGTGCTGGAGATGGTGCAGGCGTTTGCCGCCGCCAGCGGCAGGGCGGTACCCTACCGCGTGGTCGGGCGCCGGCCGGGTGATCTCGCGGAATATTTTGCAGATCCCGTGTTAGCCTGCAAACTGCTGGGCTGGCAGGCGCAGTTGGGCATTGATGCCATGTGTGCACACCTGGCGCTGGCAACGGTGGGCCACGGAAAATTTGTCGTGACCGGATTGCCGTGCCAGCGGCGACGCTCAGAGCTTGCGAAAATAACCGTGTAGATATTCGGCGGCGTAGAGCGGACGGATACTCAGGTCGTTCTTCAACTCCTTGAACGCTTGCGGTTGACGGTTCACTACGCGTTGGATAGAGTGCCGTCTGGTGCAAAAGGGGCTTTAAAATGACCACTCCCCAAATCTACGGCGAGAAGGAGTTCATCCTCTACCATCCTGACGACTCGCCCTACATGTATTCCAGGGAGGACAGCCAGATGTTCTCCAAGGTGAGCAACGTCTTCGACCCCGCGGTGCGATGAGCGCCTTTGAGGCCTTCAAATGAGGATCGACCACCGACACCAGTCGCCGCGAACGCCGCTCCTGCAGATCGTGTTCGGTCCACCCGATCACTCCTATTGCTGAGGCATCGCCATGCACAACGCATTCATCGCGCAGCTTTTTTATTGGGATAACCGAGCCCCACGTCGTTGGCACCGCCCCATCAACAAGGTGCTGGCCAAATTGCGGATCAACGCCCAGTTGGGGCCTCGTGCGTTCACCTGGGGCATGGCGAACGTGGAAGCGCGCATGAACCTGTTCCACATGGCCAGCCAATGCGCCGCGTACAAGGTGCCAGGCGAATTCGTTGAACTGGGCTGCAATTCCGGCGAGAGCTCGATCATCTTGCAGAAGGTGCTGAACGAGCTGGCCCCGAAGAAGATGCTTTACTGTTTCGACAGCTTCGAAGGGCTTCCCGAGCTCCAGGGTCGTGACGCCAGCGAAGGCGTGTACGGCAAGGGGTCGATGGGCGCCGCTTTGTAGCAATTCCACGACAACTTCAAAGCGGCCGAAGTAAAAGTGCCCGAGCATGTGCACAAAGGCTGGTTCGAGGATACTGTGCCCAAGCATCTCCCAGAGAAGATCGCTTTCGCACTGGTGGGTGGCGACCTCTACACCAGCACCAAGCACGTTCTTCCCTGCGTCTACGAGCGCATGTCACCCGGAGCCGTGTGCGTATTCGGCGTGTACTATGATGACAATGTCTTCAGCCGCCCGCATACCCTCAGCCAGTACAAGTCGCCGGGGGTGAAGCGTGCGACGGACGAATTCTTCCAGGATAAATCGGAGAAGGTCTCTGTGCTCTACGCCAACGAGTACTCGCTCGGCTACTTTCGAAAGCGTTAGCTTTGTTCCCAGTTACTGCAGGCGCCGGGCAAGATGCGCTCCCGTGACTGGCCGTGCTCACTCCCGTTCAGGTTGACTCAACAGCGCAGACTGCAAACGCGGGCGAATTCTGGACCGGCTGCGGCCTCGAATGACATCATAGAGCGCGCCCAGAGCCAGCAAGACTATCTCACCGATATCGGCGACGGTTGTTGCCAGCCAGCCGTGGTGTTTGATCATGTAATAGCGGCGACTCTGGTAGTAATGCTTGCCGATGCAGCCGAAAATGCGCGTGTCGTCGTCGACGGAACTGGCGCCGCCGTGATGGCTAGCCACCGCTGTGCCAACTGCCCAGGTCTCGAATCCCAGATCATCGCTGCGCTTGCACACATCGGTTTCTTCCCAGTACATAAAGAACCGGGGATCGAAACCGCCCAGCCGTTTCATCAATTCCGTTCGCACCATGAACACAAAGGCTACATGCTGCGTCACGAAGTATCTCCTGGCATCACCGGCTGGGCTCAGGTAAACGGCTATCGTGGCGAAACGGATACGCTGGACAAAATGCAGTCACGCATAGACTACGACTTGGATTATTTGCGCAATTGGTCGCTGCGTCTCGACCTCTACATTATTACCAAAACCATATGGGTCAGTCTGAAGGGTGATGCGCATTGAGTCTGTGCGAGCACTCAGGAGTGGTCATACCCCTCGCCGGCAACGCGTCGGTGCAGGTTGACCAGCAAGCCGGCCGTCACGCCGCGGATGTAGTAGTCGCCGTAGGGAATCGCGAAGTAGTGGCGCAGTCGCCCGTCGGAGCGGTGCGAATGGCGCAGGTGGTTGCGTGGATCGAGCAGAAACTTGAGCGGAACCTCGAATACCTCGGCGACTTCGTCGTCGTTCGAGAGCAGCGCCAAGGGGGGCTGCACCAGCCCGATCACCGGCGTGATGCAGTGGCCCGCGCGGGTGACGTAGTGCGCAAGCCGACCGAGGATTTCGACGCGCTCAGCCGGCAGGCCGATTTCCTCAAATGTTTCGCGTAATGCGGTGTGCTCCGGCGTAGGGTCGTCGGGCTCGGCTCTGCCGCCGGGAAAACTGATCTGCCCGGAACCGCTCCTGAGGTTCTTCGCACGCACCGTAAACAACACATTGGGATTGTCGCGCACAATGACAGGTATCAGCACCGAAGCGGGCCGCTGCTGTGCCTCGCCGGGCAGTGCTTCTTCATCGCAATAGAGCGTGCTGGCGGCCGGTTCCCGGGTGTCCGCGAGCCGCTCGCGCAGCCATTCGATGGTGTATGTTCCCGCTCTGTCCAAAGAAGTTCAAACCCCTTTTTTACCAGGCGGCACTCTATCCCCCGCTGCATGGGTCGTCAACCGCATGAAAATTCCTGGCTGCGGTGGCGGTGGCCCAGTGGTTGCAGCTTGACTTACGAATTTTCCTCCGTCAGGCTGCCGGTATTCTTCTCTTCTCTTTCATTGCTTGTGACACGTCCAATGACACCTAATGAATTCGACTACATCATCGTCGGCGCGGGTTCGGCCGGCTGCGTGCTTGCCAATCGCCTCAGTGCTTCCGGCGAGCATCGTGTTTTGCTGCTTGAGGCCGGCAAGGACGACCGCTGGATGTGGATACGTATTCCGGCCGGCATTGCGCACATTCTTACCGGCGAGCGTGCAATCTGGCGCTTCGCCACGCAGCCGGATGAAAAAGTGGGAGGGCGCAGCATCTTTTGGCCGCGCGGCCGCGCGCTGGGCGGCTCCAGCGCGGTAAACGGCATGATCTGGGTGCGTGGCGATCCGCTCGAACTCGACAACTGGGCGCTACTTGGCAATCCGGGCTGGGGCAGCAGCGACATTCTTCCCTACCTCAAGCGCATGGAGAGTTTCGCGCAAGGCGATCCGCGCTACCGCGGGCATGATGGACCGATGCACATCACGCGCTATCTTGACCGCGATCCGCTGTCGCAGGGTTTCATTCAGGGCGCGCAGGAAGCCGGCGTGCCCGCGGTCGAGGACTACAACGGGCCGCGCTTCGAAGGCGTGAGTTACCTTCAGTACAACACGCGGCACGGCTGGCGGCGTCACACCGGCGACAACTACCTGCGGCCGGCGATGGGCCGATCCAACCTCACGGTGGAAACGGGCGCACTGGCACAGCGCGTGCTGATGGAAGGCCGCCGTGCTGCGGGTCTGGTATACCGCAAGGGCGGCGAGGATGTAACCGTACGGGCGCGTCGCGAGGTGCTGCTGTGCGCCGGCGCGGTACAGTCCCCGCAGCTGCTGGAACTCTCCGGCATCGGTAACAGTGAGGTGCTCCAGCGGGCCGGTGTCGCGGTGGTGCATCACCTGCCCGGCGTCGGCGAGAACCTGCGCGACCATCTTCACGTGCGGCTGGGGTTTGAAACGAATCTGAATACCACGCTCAATACTATTCTGCGCAGTCCGCTACTCAAGGCGAAGATGGGGGCGCGCTGGTTGTTTCTTGGCCGTGGGCTGATGAGCACATCGTCGGCAACGATTATGGCGATCGCGCGCAGCCACCCCGACCTGCCGCGACCCGACATCAAGATGCAACTGCACCAGTTGTCCATGGCCAGCAGCCATTACGGCGGGCGTGCGGGAGCGCGCTCGATCGCCGAGCGCATGGGGCTGGACCCGTATCCAGGATTTTCGATAGGCTGCTACGTTCTGCGTCCGGAGTCGCAGGGCTCCGTGCATATCCGCGGTCCCGAGGCCGGCGAGCCGCCGGAGATTCGCGCAAACTATCTTGCGGCGGAACACGACATACGCACCATCGTGGCGGCCCTGCGCATGATCCGCAAGATCGCGGCACAGCCGGCCCTTGCGCAGTACATCGTGCGTGAAACACGGCCGGGACCGCTTGCTGCGAACGACGAAGCGCTGCTCGACCATGCCCGTGCCACGGGGCAGACCTCTTACCATCCGATCGGCACCTGCCGCATGGGTCAGGATGAGCGGGCGGTGGTGGATGCGGCGTTGCGGGTGCACGGCATCGAGGGATTGCGCGTGTGCGACGCGGCTATCATGCCGACCATGGTAGCCTCCAACACCAACGCGCCGTCGATCATGATAGGCGAGAAGGCGTCCGACCTGGTGCTTGCGCACGCGCGCGGCGCTTGAAGCAGGCCTGAAAAAAGGGACTCGTTGGCGCTGTTACGGCATTGGCCCCGGGAGAATTTCTTGATCCAACTGTTAGATGGAGGAGCGCAATGAAGCCTGCACATGCACTTGCCAAGTCGCTGGTGCTGATCGTGATCATGGTCCTTGCAACTGAAGCCGTGGCGCAGAAACCGGGCGGCGTGCTGAGGCGTGCCAACGATGAAAACCCGCCCAGTGGGTCGCTCCACGAAGAAGGTTCGAACATCGTGACTACGCCGTTTGTGCCGGTGTTCAACAATCTGGTTACTTTTGATCCCACCAAGAGCATAAACCGGCCGGAAGCAATCGTACCCGATCTCGCCACCAGCTGGTCGTGGAGCGCAGACAACAAGACGCTGACGTTCAAGCTGCGCCGCGGCGTGAAGTGGCACGACGGCAAGCCGTTCACGGCTGCCGATGTCAAATGCACCTGGGATACCGTTAACGAGAAGCGGGACGCGGGGTGGCGCAGGAGCCCGCGCAAGGCCTGGTATTCCAACCTGCAGGAGATCGTAGTGGAGGGCGACGACCAGGTGAGTTTCCGTCTGGGCCGGCCGCAGCCCTCGTTTCTGGGCTTTTTCGCGGCCGCCTGGTCGGTGGTCTATCCCTGCCATGTCGACGGGCGGCAGATGCGGCAGCATCCGATAGGTACTGGCCCGTTTATGGTGAAGTCCTTCGAGCAGGGAAAGATGATACGCCTGGTGAAAAATCCAAATTACTTTAAACCGGGGCGGCCTTACCTCGACGGCATCGATATGCCGATCATTTCGTCTCCCAGCACGCGCAACCTCGCCTTCGTCGCGGGTGATACCGACATCTACACGCCGAGCGCGACCCTGCTTGCTGAAGTCAAGGCGAAGCGGCCCGACGCGATATGCGAGGTCGGCCTGAGCTATGCGTACACCCGGTTGATCATCAACCGCACCGTGGCGCCTTTCAACGACGTGCGCATACGCCGGGCGATGGCGCTTGCGATCGATCGCGATGCGGTGGTCAAGGTCAAGGGCGCCGGGCTGGACCGCCTCGGCGGCGAATTGATGCCACCGCCCGAAGGCGCCTGGGGGCTCGATAAAGCGGATCTCGCGTCGATACCGGGCTACGGGCAGGATCTCGAGAAGCGCCGGGAAGAGGCGCGCAAGCTGATGCGGGAGGCGGGCTATGGTCCAGATAAGCCGCTGACCTTCGTGTTAAGCACGCGCGACGTGGCGCGGTACCGAGATACGTCGGTATTGATCCTGGATCATTTCGCCAAGATTTATATGAAAGGCGAGATGAAAGCCATCGATACAGCAATTTGGACCAACATCGTCTTCAAGCGCGCCTATACCGTGGCGATAGGCTCCCGCGGGCAGGCTGTGGACGATCCGGACGTGTCGTTTTACGAAGGTTATACCTGCAACTCTCGTGGCAATCCGGACGGCTATTGCAATAAGGAGATGGAGGCCTTATTCGAAAAACAGTCGGCCATGATTGACCAGGTTGAGCGCAAGAAGCTGGTGAAGGAGATTGACCGGAAACTGCAAATGGACGTGGTGCGGCCGACGATTACTTTTGCAGCGCTGCCGTACTGCTGGCGCCCCTATGTCAAGGGTTATGTGCCGAGCATGAACAACCAGTTCAGTAACCTTAGAATGGAAGACGTATGGCTCGACAAATGATGCGCGTGACTTGGTTCAACTGGATGCCAGCCCAAGCTAACGGAACCTGCCAAGGGGGCAATTTTGAGAACAATGTTTAAATTGAGGCTGCTCGTGCTGGCGTACGCTGCGTGCACCGCGACGCTGTTCGGTTGGGGCGCCGGCGTGCAGGCGCAATCGGACTTTCCGAATCGGCCGGTGCGTATGGTCAATCCTTTTACGCCGGGCGGGTCGGTCGATCTGGTGGGCAGGGCGCTCGCCGCCGGCCTCTCCGAAATTTGGGGCCACCAGGTCATCGTGGACAATCGCCCGGGTGCGGGCACCATGATCGGCACCGAGCTCGTCGTGCGCGCAGAGCCTGACGGCTACACCATGCTTTGCACCAGCTCGGCCATTGCGATACTGTCGAGCATCTACAAGAACATGCGTTTCGATCCGATACGCGATTTGCGTGCGACCGCCCTCGTCGCCGTCAGCCCGTTCATGCTGGTCGTCAATTCAAGTTTGCCGGCGAAGTCGGTGCAGGAGCTGATCGCGCTTGCCAAGGCACAGCCCGGGCAGATTGCGGCCGCCTCGTCGGGTGTCGGCACCACCAACCATCTGACCCTCGAGATGTTCAAGTCGATGTCGCGCATTGACTTGTTGCATGTGCCTTACAAGGGCGGAGCGCCGGCGATCGCGGATCTCATAGGTGGACAGGTCAAAGTGCACTTCAACACGCCGGGCACCTTGTTGCCACACGTGAAGACCGGGAGACTGCGAGCGCTTGCCATGACGAGCGCCCAGCGCGCCGACTTTGCGCCGGATGTGCCCACGATTGCCGAATCCGGCTTGCCCGGATTTGAGGCGAATGTCTGGTACGGAATCTACGGTCCTAAAACGCTGCCTGCCCCGCTCTTGCAGCGCTGGAGCGATGGCATCAACCGCTTCATGAAGACGCCGCAAGCGCAAACGCACTGGCATCGCACCGATATGATCGGTGGCGGTGGCACACCGGCCTACTTTACGGACTATCACAAGCGCGAAACCGAGCGCTGGAGTGCCGCGGTCAAAGCCGCCCGCATTGAGCCGCAGTAGCATTCGAATGGCACAGTAACGCGGTCGAGGAGCAGGAACTGAATTGGTACTACTCGCGTGTGGCGCGCTGCAAGTGGCCGCCGATGGCCAGATAGCGCAACTGCGCCTCGCACAGCGCGCTGGTCAGGTCAATGCGCGTTTGATAAAGCTCGTGCCGTGAACGCAAGGCGTCCAGTAATTCAAATATGGAACCACGGCCCAGGCGATAGGCGTGTTCCGACATCTCTTTCAATAACGGCAGGCGTCCGGCGGCATCCTTTTCGAACCGCTGCACCGCCGCTTTACGCGCGGCAATTACATTGGCGTAGCGCTGTAGCTGGGCCGCCGCTTCCGCGGTGGCCAGCTCCCGCCGCAGTGTGGCGGCCGAAGCCTCGGCTTCGACTTTGGCCAACGGGCCGCGGCGGGTATCGAACAGGGGAATTTCGACCGTCAGCCCCAGAAAGTTCGCGGAGCCGAAGGGATTGCTGGTCCACGAATGTCCCGCGCCCAGGGACACGCCGGGTGCGCGCTCGCGACGCGCCAGATCGACCGCGCTGTGCGCCACTTTTTCGTCTTCAATGGCGGCGCGCGCTGCCGGACTGGACAGTGCGTGCGCGCTCGAATAATCAGCGATTTCGCCTTCAGTCATGAGCGCAACGAGCTGGCCTTCCGCCTTCGGTTGCCAGTTCGCGATGCCGAGCAATGCTGCGAGGTTACCCGAGCGGTCTGCGATATCGGCCTCGGCGTCGGCAAGTTTGGTGCGAAAACTGCCGACCTCAACCTCCAGACGCGTCACGTCGTAACGGCTTGCCGCGCCCAGATCCGCGCGGGTGGACACCAGCTTGCGCAGGCGCGTCAGTTCATCGAGTGCGCTGCCGAGTTGTGTGGCTTTTTCCTGGGCGGCAAGCAGCGCAATGAAAGCGGCGCCGGCCTC
>CAMBCF010000163.1 GCA_945864585.1 Bordetella parapertussis
TAGAGACCGAGGTGGCCAGACGCCTGCGTGCCGGCGAGAAAGTCGAGCTGGAACCGCGCTGGACAGGCGGCAAGAACTGGTTCCCCATGTCGTTCAACCCCAACACCGGCAAGCTTTATATGTCAATGCTGGAAGAAACCGCCATCTACCAGTTGAACCCGGACCTGCCGGTTTACAAGCCGGGCGAGCGTTTTATAGGCGTGACTACCGGCACCAAGGATCGCAACAAGAGCGAGCCGTGGGGTTACTTCAGTGCAGTGGACCCGATGACCGGCAAGTCCGCGTGGCGCACGCCGCTGGTGGAGTTCCCGAGCTGGTCGGGCACGCTGGTTACCGCGGGCGGGCTGGTGTTTGGCGGTGTACCGACGGGTGAATTCATGGCCATGGACGAAGCCACCGGCAAGATTGTGTGGCAATTCAAGACGCCGTCAGGCGTCAATTCGCAGCCGATCACCTACACCTACAAAGGCAAGCAGTATGTGTCGGTCTTGTCGGGCTTGGGTGGCGGCACTTCCTCACGCCGCGAAACGGCGGGCAAAGTGCTGCCCGGCGGAACGGTATGGACCTTCGCGCTGATGGATTGAGCGGTTGATTGCTGTTGCATGCAAATCCCACTGGCTCGCGCCAGTGGGATTTTTTTGGTTTCAACGAAAATGACTTTAGTAATTGATATTATTAAAAAAGTTTTATCCCTAGTGAGCGCTTTTGCGGTGGTCGCCGCACTACAACAAGCAGCGCACGCACAAGCGTTCGCAGCCGAACAACTCAAATTGGGAGCGGACGCCTACGCGCGCCACTGCTCGGCGTGTCATGGTGCGCGCATGAAAAATCCCGAAGGTTCGTTTGATTTGCTGATTTTTCCCAAGGATGGAAAAGAACGCTTTACTCGCTCGGTGAGCAAAGGCAAGAACAGCATGCCGCCTTGGGAAGGGTTGCTAAAACCCGAGGAAATCGAGGCGCTGTGGGCGTATGTGTTCACGGGAGACAATTAATTGCCCCGGCAAAGCTGGGACGCATTTAAATTAGTGACAGGCTTAATTTGCACATCGACCACCATGCTTCAATCCGGCCCAGCCTAGCCAAACTCGCATTGGCCGTTTCTGTTTTGGCGGGCTTTTTTTTCTTCCTGCTCGCGCCTTCGCCGCGGGCACAGGACCAGCCACATGACGAATTTATCCGGTCGCTGGGCGCCGCCATCGATCAGACTTCACTGACCCCGCGCGAGCGCCTCGGCCTGCGGCTGTTTTTCGACCCGAGCCTGTCGGAGCCTGCCGGTACGGCGTGCGCCTCGTGCCACGACCCCCGACGCGCCTTTACCGGCAACAACAATACGATGATCGGGGTGGCGCTGGGTAGCCGGTCCGACCAGTTCGGCACGCGCGATGCGCCTACCGTGATGTACCTGGCCACCGCGCCGCGCTTTGGCAGCATCGAACAGGACGGCAAACGCGTAGCGGCGGGCGGTCACTTTTGGGACGGCCGTGCCGACACGCTCGAAGAACAAGCCACGCAGCCGTTTTTCAACCCGGTGGAAATGAATAACGCCGATGCGCCGGCGCTGATCGCCAAAGTTGCAAACAGCGCATACGCCGACGCGTTTCGCAAAGAGTGGGGCGATGCCATTTTCGACCATCCCGAGGCGGCGCTCGAAGCGGTGGCGGCCTCGATCGCCGCCTTTGAACGCACCCGCGTATTCCAGCCGTTTACCTCGAAATTTGATTATGTGATGCGCGGGGAAGTGCAGTTCACCGAACAGGAACAGCGCGGCCTGAGTCTTTTTACCATACGTCAAAAAGGCAATTGCGCGCGGTGCCATACCGTCGATGCCGAATCACGCGATCCGCGCAAATCACTGTTCACTGACTTCAGTTTTCGCGCGCTGGGTTTGCCGCGCAGCATGCGCATTCCGAAAAATGCGGATCCGGCGTTTATTGACCTTGGCTTGTGCGAGCGCGTGCCGGTGTCAGCCCCCAAGCCGTTGCCGGGTGTCGCGCCGCTGCCGGATGTCGCGCCGTTGCCGAAGGACCCCGCGACCTGCGGTTTTTTCAAAACGCCGACGCTGCGCAATATCACCATAACCGCGCCGTACATGCACAACGGTTTTTTCGACCATTTACGCGACGCGGTAGCCTTCTACGCCACGCGCGATACCGATCCGGCGCAGTGGTTTCCAGAGGGCAAAAAATTTAACGATCTGCCGGCTCAGTATCATGTCAATGTCGATGTCGACACACCGCCCTATCAGCGCCAGCCAAAACAGCGCCCGCAACTCAACGATGCGGAAATTGACGACATCGTGGCCTTCCTGTTCACACTCACCGACGGTTACAAACCGGCGTGGAGCCGGAACGGGTATAGACCGCCGGCCGAAGTTACGCCGCCGCGGTCTCCCATTCCATCTTCGTCGCCCCCAGCTTCGCGCGGCGAGTATTGATACCGGCAAACACCTTGATGCTTAGAGTTACGCAGGCGCCACTCGCGTTCGCCAAATTCGGCAGGCGGGTGAAAGTAGCCGGACTCAAGAGCGATGGAATCTGAGCGCCATGACAACCCTACTATTCGCCCATCGCGACGCAGAATATTTCGCGCCCAAACTAAAACAAACATTCCCCGCAGTCGAGGTAATTACCGCGCCGGATCTGCCCGGATCCGTTGCGCGTTTCCCCGAGGCGCACATCATCATGGTGGCAGGGCACGGCTTCAACGACGAGCGGCTCGCCAAGGCGCAGCAGCTCCAGTGGATACACGCGATGACCACAGGCTTTGACGCCATCGTGGGTTCGCGCATGCTGCCGCCGGAAGTGATCCTAACCACCACACGCGGCATCCATGGCCCGCAGATGGCCGAAATGGCGTTTCTGTACATGCTGAATCTCGCGCGCGACTATCCACGCATGCACGACAACCAGAGAAAACACCGGTGGCAGCGCTGGACGCAGGTGCGGCTCTACGGCAAGACGGTCGTCATTGCCGGGCTCGGTCTTATCGCGGAGTCACTTGCGCCGCGCTGTAAAGCTTTCGGCATGACGGTACTGGGTGTCAGCGCAACGCCGCGCGCAGTCGTTGGTTGCGACCGCGTGTACGCTTACACGCAACTGGCGCAGGCGGCAGCACTTGCGGATTTTCTTATTGTGCTGACGCCGTACTCGCCGGAAATGGATAACCTGATCGACGCCAAAATACTGGCGGCGATGAAGCCCAGCGCCTTTCTGCTTAATCTCGCGCGCGGCGGCCTGTGCGACGAGAGTGCGCTGCTGGATGCGCTACAGCATAAGCGCATCGCTGGCGCCGGTCTTGATGTTTTCCGCACCGAACCATTGCCGCAAGACAGCCCGTTCTGGGACAAGGACAACGTACTCATCACCGCGCACTGCTCCGGCAGCAGCGACGACAATCTGGCGCTGATGTGGCCGATCATCGAAACCAATATGCGGTGTTTTCTTGAAGGGCGGCAGAGCGCGATGGTGAATCTGGTGCCGCGTTGATTGGGCCCGCCCTAATCAATGCACACAACTTTGAGTGCGAGAGCATGTAGCCCGGAAGAAGGCCATGGCTTTTCATGGCCGTATTCCGGGGAAGTGTGGATGGATGAACTTGCGTGCTGTCGATGCGCCGTGCTTCTTCCCGGAATACGTCCTTCGGACTCCTTCCGAGCTACGAGAGATGTGTGCATAGGTTAGGCCCGCCCAGTGTTAACAGGCCCTGCGTCAGCTCAGCTTCGCGCGGACGCGCAGGGCGGCGCCGGATTCAGTCGCCTCTCGCAGCACCGTGGCGTGATCGAGCGCGATAAACCGCCCTGCACGTTGCAGGATGCGTCCATCGGCGATTACCGTATCGACGTTGCGCGGCTGCCCGAGTGACACCAGCGATTCATAAGGATCGCCCAGTGGCGCCATGTTGATGTCACCGGTGCGCACGAGAATCATGTCGGCGCGTTTGCCGGGCGTCAGTGAACCGGTGCGATCTGCAATGCCCAGATCCACCGCGCCGTCGAGCGTGGCGAGCTGCACCAGCCGCTTCGCCGTCAATGGCACACGGGCGCCAACCCGATGCCGGTGCAGGCTGTACAAAAAACGCATGCACTGGAAAAAATCAACATTATAGGTGCCGGTGTGATCGATCGACATGCTGACTTTGACGCCTGCCTCCAGCAGTTCCGCCAACTGGATGACGCCGGCGCTTGCCGGACGCTGCGATTCACCCACCGGTGACGTGCTGTAACTCACGCCGCGCGTCTTTAGAATCTGCCGTTCCTCGGCCGTGGTCAGCAGCGGATGCACCAGTTGCACATCAGGCCCCAAAAGACCTGCACTATCCAACAACGTGATCGGGCTCGGGCCGGAGGTGTGCATGGTAATGGGCAAACCGAGTGCGCGCGCGCCGCCCCAGTCCCTGCGCGCTGTTGCAACCGATATATTGCCGCGCAAAAGATTCGTGGAGTCACCGACATTGCGCGAGCAAATGCCCAGCGTCAGCGTGCCGTCATTGGGCATCCACCGCTGTTTGATTTTGGCCAGACCCTCAAGATCCATGGACTGGTCGTTGGGCATGCCCTGCGCCGGACCATAGGAAAAGCGGCCGCGCAGGCCCACATCGCGCATCGCACGCAGCTCCGCGTCCGCGTGATCCGGCGTGGCAATGTTGTGCGCCCAGTTGTGAACTGTAGTAGCGCCCGCGCTCAGCGCCTCGGCAAGCCCGAGCCGCACACTGCGATAACTGTCCTGCGGCGTGAAATGACGGCCCAGACTGTTGCTCACCGGAAAATAGCCGCGCCCGGGATCATCAGTGCGCATCATCGGCCGCAACAGGCTGGTCCACAGGTGCCAGTGCGTGTCAATAAATCCGGGCATGCAAATCATGCCGCCGGCTTCAATTACGGTAGCTGCTGGCGCTGTTATCTGCTTCGCCACCGCAACGATGGCGCCGTCACGCACATGCACATCACCGTGCTCGAAATCGCCGATCGCGGCGTCCATCGACAGAACGATGGCGCCGCGAATCAGGAACTCGCCACGCCCGGGCAGTGATTGCAATAATGTGGTTTCAGCGCCCCGGCTGCCGCTACCCGGCTGCGCGCAGCCCATGCCCGAGGCCGCGCCAGTCACTGCCAGCGCTGTGGCAGCTTTGAGAATGGTGCGTCGATCCCTTTGCCGTTCGTTCATGCACTTCTCCCTTTTCTTCGAGATGGCTACGGTGTGGCCGGCAGCGCCGCTGAAAGTCAGTAATTCCGGGAGCTGCTTAGCCGACGCGGATGCCGGCGAGCTTGACGATCTTGCGGGTCTTCTCGATCTCGTCGCGCACGAAGCGGGTGAATTCCTCCGCATTCAGGTGCATGCCGCTGCCGACGCCGGAAGAACTGAAATTCAACTGCCCCGGCTTTTGCTTGGCGAGCGCGATCAGTTCCTTGAAGGATTTAACGCCGAGCGCCAGCGCCACCGCAATCAGGCTGCTACTGACAGTAAGCTGGCTGATACCGGCGAGGTCTTTAATCGGATCAAAAGGGAGCTTCGCGTGTAGCGCTGCCGTCATCGCAAAGGCGATGGAGTGTACCAGCAGCGTGTAATCCGGTGTGGCTTTGGCGACCATGTTTGAACCCACCGCTCCGCCGGTCCCCCCACGGTTGTCCACCACCACCTGTTGGTTCCAGTTGTCGCTCATCTTGTAGGCGACCCGGCGCGCGATGAGGTCGGTCGCGCTGCCGGCGGTGAACGGCACGATCATGCGCATCGGCTTGTTGGGAAAATTCTCCGCTGTGCGCGCAACAATCGGCACCGCAGCGAGCGCGATGCCGGTTACGATACAAATGGGAATAGATGCTCGTTGCAAATTACGCATGGCGCCTCCTATTGCAGATAGAAATGACTCACTCCTGCTTGATGCCCGCCGCTGCGCCGATCTTGCGGTACTTCTCGATCTCGGATTTCTGAAAATCGGCTAGAAATTCGGGGCTGGTGCCGATGATGTCGGTAGCGACATCCTGCTGGCGCTGCCGGTATTCCGGCGACTGGATGATGCGCACCACGTCGCCGTGGATCTTGTCCACGATGTCGCGGGGTGTTTTCGCCGGCAGCCACAGGGCGAACCATTGCATGATGTCGAAACCCGGCGCGCCGGATTCGGCGATGGTCGGAATGTCGGGTATCGAGGCGGAACGCTTCGCCGAGGTCACCGCCAGCGCGCGCAGCCTGCCGGATTTCACATGCGGAATCGCGACCGTCGGCGCCACCAGTCCGATCGACACATGGCCGCCCACCATGTCTATCAAGGCCGGCGCAGCGCCCTTGTACGGCACATGCGACATTTCGATGCGGAAGGTGGTCTTCATCAGTTCGCCCGCGAAATGCTGCGGCGAACCCAATCCGATCGACGCATAGTTCAACGCGCCTGGGTTCGCGCGCGCGAGCGCCACCAATTCCTTCATCGACTTCACCGGCAGCGAAGGGTGCGCCAGCAGCAGCGGCGGCGTGGTGCCGATCAGCGTCACCGGTTGCAAATCGCGCACCGGGTCGTAGGCCATTTTCTTGAACAGCACCACGTTCATCGACACTTCGCTCGATGCGCTCACCAGCATGGTGTAGCCGTCGGGCGCGCTCTTGGCGACGAAGTCGGTGCCGATCATCGCGGCGGCGCCGGGCCGGCTTTCGACGATGACCTGCTGGCCCCAGCGCTCTGTCAGTTTTTGCGCGATGGGACGCGCAGTGAAATCGGAGGCGCCGCCATACGGGTACGTGATAACGATGCGGATAGTTTTCGCAGGATAACCCTGCGCGGCAAGCGGTCCTGCCAGACCGCCCGCCATCAACGCCGCTGCGCATCGCCACCGCCACTGCTGTGTTTCTGTCATGTGATCCTTCGGTAACTGAATTGTATTTTTAAACGCGTTTTACCGGACGGAACTGTAGCATGGCGCGGTGGGTAGTCAATCGCGCGAATTTTCGTCTGCCGACTACCGCCCCTTTTAAACAGCGTAGTCATCAATAGCATCGCCGTCGAACCATACTGCTGCCAGCCATTGGCGTCTGGCGCGAGCCTATTTCCAGGATTTGCGCCGCTGAACGGTGTAGCATGGACTGACACCGACCGGAGCATGCACCCGTGACTACCAGAAAACCGCACGACGACACAAGCCGCGAGATAGATCTGGACGAAGTCGCCGCGCTGATCGATGCACTCGAGCGCGACCTGCAAAAAATCCAGGGCGACTCCAGGGACATTCAACGCCTCAAAGACGAGGTGCAGACATTGAAGAACCTGCTCCAGTCTCCGGTGCGCAGGCATCACTGGGTGAGAGACGCGCTGCACGGCATACGCGACGGTTTCGAGGACACGCTGGATGCCGCCATGGCCGAAGGCCTGCAGGCCAGCCGTTACGTCGCGGAGATCGGGCGCATACTGGGCATGTAAAATACGGAATACGCCGCTTGACGCAAGAGGCTGAGGGGCGTCAAGCTCGCTGTTGCAGCGGACGTACTTACACCAATCACCACACCGGAGGACGATCATGCCTAGACTTACGCCTATCACCAGCAGGAACCAGGTCCCGGCCAAAAGCCGCGGCATTGCAGACGACATCGTCAAGAGCCGCGGCGGGCTCGCGGGGCCGTTCTCGATGTTTATGCATTGTCCGGAACTGGCCGGCCGTGCCGCGCATCTGGGCGCCTACGTGCGCTTCGAAGGCAAACTCGATATGCGCGTGCGCGTGCTTGCCGCGATGGTGGCCGCGCGCGAGTTTGAGACGATCTATGTGTGGGGCGCCCAGAGCGGTTCCGCGCGGCGCATGGGCGTGCCGGAGAAAACCATCACCGCGATCCGCGAGAATCACTCCCGCGGCATCCCTCCGGCAGACCTGCAAATCGTAAAGTTCACGCGCGACCTGCTGCGCAAGCACCGCATCAGCACCAAAGACATGGCCGCGATGCGCAAGCGGTTCAGCGATCACGAAATGATCGAGCTGACCGGTTCGATCGGCTACTATTGTCTGCTGGCGATGACGGTAAACGCCTTTGAACTCGATGCCAGGGAGGGCATGGAGATTTTGAAAACGTAGA
>CAMBCF010000164.1 GCA_945864585.1 Bordetella parapertussis
GGCGCGAGCGTGGTCGCCAAGTTCTACCGCCCGCAGCGCTGGAGCCGCGCGGCGATTCTGGAAGAACACGCGTTTGCCCTGGAGCTGGCGCAAGCGGAAATTCCGGTGGTGGCGCCACTGGTATTCAACGGCAGCACGCTGCATGAGCATGCCGGATTCATGCTGGCGTTGTATCCACGCCAGGGCGGACGCACGCCCGAATTCGAGGACGAAGACACGCTGCGCTGGCTGGGCCGCTTCATCGCGCGCATCCATGCCATAGGAGCGCTGGAGGAATTCGTGCATCGCCCGGCGCTGGGCTGGGACGAGTTCGGCGTGGCGCCGGTTCGTTATCTGCTGGATAACGACTTCGTACCGGCCGACCTGCGCGTGGCGTACGAGAGCACAGCGCTGGATGTAATCGAGCGGGTGAAAAACCGCTGGCAGCAGTGTTGCAACGGAGGCAGTTTCAACACGCTGCGGCTGCACGGCGATTGCCACGCCGGAAATATTCTGTGGACGGACGCTGGACCGCATTTCGTCGATCTCGACGACGCACGCACGGGACCGGCGGTGCAGGATATCTGGATGTGGCTCGGTGGTGAGCGTGACGCGCAGCAACAGCAACTCGCTGCGATTATCGCGGGCTACCGCGAGTTTCACGATTTCAATCCGTCGGAACTGGCATTGATCGAGCCGCTGCGTACCCTGCGCATGGTGCATTACGCGGGCTGGCTGGCGCGGCGTTGGGGTGATCCGGCGTTCCCGCAGAGTTTTCCGTTTTTTAACACCCAGCGCTACTGGCAGGATCACATACTTGCACTGCGCGAACAGGCCGCGGCGCTGGATGAACCGCCGCTGGAGATTTATTGATGACCTACCTGGTCAAAGTGATGCTCTCGCTGGTGGCAGGCTACATCGCGCTGCTGGCGCTGGTGTTCGTGTTTCAGGCGCGTATGGTTTTCTTTCCAATGAAAGGAGGCGCGGACATTACACCGCTGGCCGCTGGCCTGGCGTTCGAAAAAGTGCGGGTGCCGACGGAAGATGGCGAGCAACTCGCCGCATGGTGGATACCGGGCTCGTTGCCCGCGCGCGGCACGGTGCTGCTGTTTCATGGCAACGCCGGCAATATTTCGCATCGCATCGGTTACGCCAAAATGTTTTACGACCTGGGCTACAACACCCTGCTGGTGGACTATCGTGGCTATGGCGAAAGCAGCGGTGAGCCCACGGAGGAAGGCACCTATCGCGATGCCACGGCAAGCTGGACATGGCTGACCGCTACGCGCGGCATCAAGGCATCCAGTATCGTGCTCTTCGGCGAATCACTGGGTGGCGGCGTAGCGGCCTGGCTTGCGGCGCAACAGTTGCAACCGGCGCCACGCGCGCTGATACTGTCATCGACGTTTACCTCGGTACCGGATCTCGGCGCCGAACTGTATCCCTGGCTGCCGGTGCGCTGGTTAAGCCGCATTCATTACGACAATCTCGCCAATCTTGCACGCAGTCGCGCGCCGCTGCTGATCGCGCATAGCCCCGGCGACGAAATCATTCCGTACGCGCATGGCAGGCGTTTATATGCAGCGGCGCGTGAACCCAAGGCTTTCCTGGAACTGAGCGGCGGTCACAATCAAGGCTTCGTGTTTGCGCGTGAGGAATGGGTGAGGGCGGTGCAGGGATTCCTGGAACGCAATGCGGATGGTGATCGTAAGTAATTTTTTCTACACCGCCACGCTCGTTTCCCGCTGCTGCGCGCTGGTCATCTGCCGCTCAACCAGCCGCGCGTAGAAACCGCGCCGCGCCACCAGTTCTGTGTGGTTGCCGCTTTCGACGATGCGACCGCCGTCCAGCACCAGAATCAGGTTGGCTGCGCGGATCGTTGACAGGCGATGCGCAATGACGATGGTGGTGCGATCGAGCATCAGGGCGTTGAGCGCGCTGCGCACATGGTTCTCGCTCACCGTGTCGAGATGCGAGGTGGCTTCGTCCAGCACCAGTATCGGCGCGTCTTTCAGGAACGCGCGCGCGATGGCGATGCGCTGGCGCTGGCCGCCGGAAAGCTGCACACCGCGTTCCCCGACACGGGTTTGCAGGCCCTGCGGCAGGGTCGCGACGAATTCGGACAATGCCGCCTGCTGCAGTGCGCGCTCGAGCTCGGCTGCTGATGCATCCGGTCGGGCCAGACGGATATTGGCTTCGAGGGTATCGTTGAAGAGGTAGGTGTCCTGCGCCACCAGCGCGATGTGCTGCCGCAGGCCGTCGAGCGACAACTGCCGCAGGTCCGTGCCTTTGAGGCGAACCGATCCGCTGTCGGGGTCCCAGAAGCGCAGCAGGAGATTTGCAACAGTGGTCTTGCCGGCGCCGGAGGGCCCCACCAGCGCGACAGTCGATCCGGCGGCGACCTCGAACGACACCGCTGACAGCGCCGGCCTTGCCCGCCGCGGGTAGGTGAAGCGGACTTGATCGAACTGCAGCGAAGTGCCGCCATCAGGCTTCGACGGTTCGAGCGGACCATCATTGATGCGCACCGGTTCCGCGTGCACAACGTGCAGCCGCCGGGTCGAGGCGATGGTGTCCGCGAGCTGGCGGCCGACCTGTGCGATCTCCGATATGGGTAGAAACGCGGCTACGGAAATGAGGATCAGCAGCGGCAACAACGTCGGCGCGATCCAGCCGCTCGCCACGGCATGGGCGCCCACAATTGCAATCGCTAATCCGCCCAGGCCCGTCGCGAGCTCCAGTTTTTCGCTTTGCCGCGCCAGATCATCGAGCAGCGCCAGCCGCGTTTCCTGGTAATGGCGCACCAGCGTCATGAACGCCGCGCGCCGCCGTGCCGTCGCCTGAAACGCGATCAGGTCGGACAGCCCTTGTATCGTCTCGGTGACATGCGCGCCGAGCTCTCCCAGCGCCGCGCGCGCCTGCGACCCCAAGTCATCGATGCGCTGCCGGCCGAGCACCGGGGTGAGCGCCGCGTACGCGAGAAAAGGCAGCAGGGCTACGGCGAGGGGCCACGCTGTCATGCCCAGCATCGCCAGCACCGCAGCAGGCACCAGCAGCGCCACAAAGGCCGGTGCAACGGTATGCGCAAAAAAATACTCCACGGTCTCGACGTCCTGGGTCGCCAGCGCCACCAGGTCGCCGGAGCGGCGTTCCAGCAGGTAGGCCGGCGCCAGCGCTTCGAGCTTGACGAAAAGATCGATGCGCATCTCCGCCAGCAATCGATACGCCATGTCGTGGGCGAGCCACGACTCGAGCCAGTGCAGCAACCCGGCCAGGGGGGCGACGACCAGCAGCGCGATCACCAGCGTTTGCGTGGAAGCACCGTCTTTTACCGCCGCAATGATGAGTGCGCCCAGAATGCCGACGCCGATGAACGCGGCGACGCGACCGATGCCGCAGACGACAGTGACCGTAAGCTGCCGCCACCAGGGGCGGATCACGCGCATCAGCATGAAAATAGTATCGCGCCAACCGACTGCCGCCGCGTCGCTACCAATATCGCGCACTTCGATGCGGGCTTCATCGTGATTTTCGGCACTCGTCGCTGGCTCAGCGCGATCGGCAATCGCATCAAACGCGATTTCGGGGTCCGCGATATTCAAGGAACTGCGCTTTTCATGCGTCGCCTGCGAACCCATGAGGCGGCGATACGGTCCGTCGTGGTCGATCAGCTCATGGTGACGGCCGCTTTGCACCACGCGTCCGCCTTCGAGCACCAGTATCCGGTCGGCATCGATCACACTGGATAAGCGATGTGCGAGGATCAGCGTGGTGCGCCCGCGCATCAGTCTGTCGAGCGCTTCTTGAATCACTGCTTCGTTCTCCGCATCGACGGAGGACAGTGCCTCATCCAGTATGAGTATGGGCGCGTCACGCAGCACCGCCCGCGCAATCGCCAGACGCTGGCGCTGGCCGCCCGACAAGCGCGTGCCGCGTTCGCCGATCATCGTCTGGTAGCCGTCGGGCAGCGCCTGAATAAAGTCGTGCGCGTTGGCGGCACGCGCGGCCGCTTCTACCTCTTGCCGGCTTGCATCGGGCCGGCCGAGCCGCAGATTGTCATCGATGGTGCCGTAAAAGAGATAGGTATCCTGCGCCACCACGGCAATTTGCTGGCGCACCTGTTCCGGATCGAGGCCGCGCAGATCCTGAGCGCCGATACGCACGCTCCCCGACTGTGGATCGTACGCGCGCAACAGCAGGCGCACGATCGAAGACTTGCCTGCGCCGCTCGGTCCGACGATGCCCACCCGCTCGCCCGGCGCCACTGTAAAACTCAGATCTTCGAACGCGGCATTGCGCACACCGGGGTACGCAAAACGAACCTGCTCAAAAGAGATCGACGGTTGCCGGCTCGGTTCGGCGATGGTGGTGGCGCCGCCCGCCGGCGCGTTTCCTGCTTCGCCGAGCAGCGAGACTATCCCCGTCGCCGCGGATTGGCCGGTCATGCCCTGATGCAGCACGGTGCGCAGATCACGCAACGGGCGGAAGATTTCGGTCCCGGCCATGAGTATGACCAGCAGCGCTTCCATCCCCATCAAGCCGTGTGTCACGCGATAAGCCCCCAGCGCCAAAGCGAGGGCTGCGCCGAGTGCTATACCCAGATCCGTGAAGCCGCGCGTGAGTATGCTGGCGGCAAGCACCCACAGGGTCTCGTCGGAAAGTGCGCGCGCTTTTTTTGCCAGCATGCGGCCGTACGCTTTGCCCTGGCCGAAGGCTTTCAAGGTCGGCAGGCCCTGCATCGCATCGAGGAATTCTTCACCGTAGGCCTTGAACGCCTTTTGCCGTGCGATGGCCGCACGCTGATTCTGGCGCTGCACAAAGGCGGGCAGGATCAGCGTAAATATAGCCGCAGCGAGCATCACGCTCGCCACCGGCAGGTCCCACCACAGCATGAAGGCGAAGATGGCGAACGGCGCGCACGCCGAGATCATCACTTGCGGCAGGTACTGGCCGAAAAAAGTCTGCAACTGTTCTACGCCATCGACCATCGACAGCATCACGCCGCCGGTGCGTTCACCCGCGAACCAGCCGGGACCCAGCGTGACGATCTTGTCGTAGAGGCGCCCGCGCAGTGTTTCCTGAACCCGCGCGGCGGTGCGGTGCGCCACCATGATCCGCGTTTGCTCGAGTAACGCGCGCAGGATGATGGCGAGCGCGATACCGGCCAGCGGCAGCGCCAGTTGGCTGAATGGCGCACCCTGAAACACCAGGGCCAGCAGCCACCCCAGAAATGCGAAACGCGCAATGCCCGCGGCCAGTGCGAACAATCCCAGCGCCACGGCAAGAACGATGCGCCCGCGCAAACCCTCGGTCATTCGCCACAGCTGTAAATCAAAATACATCGCTACTCCAAAATGGCAAGCGCAGCGTGTGCGGCTGCGTGCTCTCTTATAGCATCGGGTAGGGCGCGCCGGGAGCCGATAGCCGAAACTGGCACGACGGAAAGGGAAACCCCAATAGCAATGGTAATGAACGCCCGTCACGGATTGACACTTCAAATACGGACCGCACCTTTTTTACCTCGTAAAAATCTTTGCTGGAAAATCGTTCCGGGGGATGACAGCCTCTGCGAGCCATCGGCCTTTCCTTTGCGGCGGACTTATCCAAACGCGAAATTGTTTGCGAGGACGGACTGAAACCTCAATAACATACTCCATTTCCTTCTCGCCCTTAGCTTTCCTTCGCTGGTTGAGAAACCGCTCGAACTCTACATACGGGAAGCAGCAGATATCACGCGCTCTTACGCACACGAGCGCCAGAAACAGTTGAGGGAATCGTTTTTGCATATAGCGAAGTTCATCAATATTCAGACCTTCGAGGAAGGTTCAGAACGGAAAACAGGAGACCTGACCATTGCCGCCACGATACAATAAGTGCGAATTCATATATCTGAGTCGCTACGCTCGTGCCACTACCTTCGTTGCGTCGTCTGGGGATCTACCACAGGGCGTTTATTATGCGCTGCTGCTGGAACTATTGGAACGATTTGCACAATCCACGCCTCAACGAAGGGTCGTTGGCATGCGACTGGCTCGAATTTACGAGTTGGCCGTGTCTTCGGACCAAGTGAAGCGCTTTGTTGAGTTCGGCTCATTCGTGACAGGCAAAGCTGAACCAAACGATGTCGATGTGTTTTTAATCATGCACGACGCATTCGATCTCAGCGCAGTTACCGGAGAAGCACGTCTCCTATTTGATCATGCCGCCGCACAAGCGCATTTTGGTGCGAGTATTTTCTGGTTGCGTGGCTTTGTTGCCCTGTCTGGTGAAGAGGAAGCAATCGCAAGTTGGCAGATCAAACGAGATGGAACTCGAAGAGGTATAGTGGAAGTCAAGGAGACACAATCATGATTGCTAATGACCAGGAACTCAAGGTTACTCTGGAGCGTATCGCCAGCTTTCAGGCTCAAGTGGCACACCTGCGCAATGCTGAATCGAATCCGCTTAACTACAGGGCTGCGGTGTCCGGATTTCTCGCGGAGATCGACCGCATGCAGCTGGAAGTGCGTGAGTATCTGAGCCTTCATCCGCCTGAACTGGCATCGGCGGTCTAGTAGTTTTTCCAGCGATTCATTCCTGATTCATACAATCCGTGCGAGAACGTGCGCGCAGCGCACGCTAGTGTGCCCGGCATGGGCATGTACTTGTTATCTGAAAGGAGATAACCGGAAGGTGTGACGCCAACCGTAGAGAACCCCAAGGCGGAAGCCGCGAGGCCAAGCTGAAAGAAGGGGGTATCAAAGACACGACCGTACGAACAGAAACAAGCAGAGAGGCCGCATGCGGGCGATGAGCGTGCTAGCAAACGCGAAATCCAACTGTCACCGAAAGACGCATGAGGTAGAGCTTGACGGCGCGGGTCGAAAGTACATGCACCTTACCCGGGGAGATCTCGCGCATGAGAGTGAGCGAGAAGTCAGCAAAGTCCGTAGTAGTGAAGATGCCCGCTGAAAGGCGGGTGGAGCGAAGGGACGAAGAGTCACGAGAACGGGGCACGACCCGAACTCACTGCAAGAGGCGAGCAGGCAGTCGAAAGACAAGAGGCGTTGCAACTGCGGCAGCTACCCCCTGCGGCGCTTAAACCGGGATGAGTGGATTCTCATCCGGGGGACAGGGCTGACGGTCGAGTCGAAGCGGTGGCGCGAGGAAGCGAGAGACGCAACGTAATGATCACGACAAACTGATGCACGCGGTGTCGATCCAAGTGCGAAACAAAATCCTGTTAAAGCTGATCGGAGACTGCCTGCGGGCACCGATGCGGGCAGTCGATGGTGGCAAAAGAGCGCGCAACCGAGGCACCCCGCAAGGCGGGCCGCTGTCGCCGCTACTGGCCAACATCTACCTGCACCCGCTGGACTGCGAACTGGCAAAACGTGGCGTAGCCTTTGTACGCTAAGCTGACGATATAGCCATCTTTGCGGGCAGCGAACGGGCGGCCAAGCGGATATTGGCGAGCGTGATGAAATGGATTGAGGGAAAACTGAAGATCGAAGTCAACCGCGACAAGAGCGGCACGGGGCCAAGCCAAGACACCCAGCTACTGGGCTTTCGAATACACCGCGAGGGCGAAGTGAGCATAGCGCCCAGTGCACTCAAGCGGATGAAGGAGAAAGTTCGGCAGATTTGGGAAAGGCGAGCGCACCGGACGGAGGACGAACTCAAGACCTGCTGGAGACGCTACATTGAGGGCTGGTGGAACTACCTCGGCTATGCCAATCGGCAGGCGGAGGTACAGCGGCTCGGTGGGTGGATACGGCGTCTGTTGTCTTGCTGTTTATATCACCGGCAATCTCTCAAGGTATTTTGTGATGGAAGTCTGGCGATCTCTCGAATAGTGCGCCCGTGTCAAATAATCCTGGAGGGTGGCACAACGTGGTATGGACAGGGCGCGAGGATTGCGGCGCTGCGATAGCATTGAATCTGGTTGATGGAACAGGACGATCCCACCATGGCAGCTCGG
>CAMBCF010000165.1 GCA_945864585.1 Bordetella parapertussis
TAAGGCGTTGCGCAACAACAAATTTAACAATGACACCGTTAACGAATCGAGAACTTTGTCAGCGACAAACTACCCGTGCGCCGCTGTCTCGCTCAGCGGGCAGCACCTTCAGCCGGCGACATCCCTCCAGCGTCACGCGCATGCCATTCGTAAACGAAACCATCTCACAAAAGAATACCTATTAACGCAGATTTGTACAACTTATTTCCCTAAGACCCCTGAAAAAAGATGTGTGCATAGATTAGCCCGAGGGGAGAAGGGTTGGGATGAGGGAAGAGACGCCATGGGTTGATTGACGCATTACAGATTGACCTTGGCCGCCTTCCTGCACGCAACTCACGCGGGCGCCGCCAGACGCGCTTCGAGCGTGCTCTGGTCTACTGGCTCGCTATAAAAAAAACCCTGATACGCATCGCAATTCAGGGTGCGCAGGAAGGCAAGCTGCGACGCTGATTCGACGCCTTCCGCCACCACGTTCAGTTTGAGCGCCTTGGCGATGGCGACTATGGCGCCGATGATGGCGCAGGCGCGCGCGCATTCGGCCGCATCGTCAATGCCAATGACAAAGTTGCGGTCGATCTTCAGCGTGTCGAGCGGCAAGCGTTGCAGCAGGCTGAGCGAGGAATAACCGGTGCCAAAATCATCCATCGCGATGCGTATGCCCAGCGCGCGGATACGGCTTAAAATCGTGATCGCATTCTCAACCTGCTTTATCAGCATGGTTTCGGTGATTTCAAGTATCAGCCAGTCGGCCTTGATATCGTGATCCACCAGCGCCTGCTGCACGGACTTCACCAATGCTTCGTCCAGTTGCGCCGCCGCCACATTGACCACGATATGCGGAATGGCCACACCCTGCATCCGCCACGTTTTGATGGTGCGGCAGGCGTGGTTCAGTATCCATGCGCCCAGAGGCACGATCAGCCCGGTATCCTCGGCCACCGGGATGAATTCTGCCGGGAGCAATAGACCCCGGGTCGGGTGCTGCCATCGTACCAGTGACTCCGCCCCCAGGATTTCCCCGCCGGCGAAGGCGACCTGGGGCTGGTAGTGCAGCACAAATTCGTTGTTCTCCACCGCGGCGTGCAATTCCTTTTCCAGTTGCAGGCGCTGCAGCATGCGCTGGTTCATTTCCTCGGAGTAGAACTGGTAGTTGTTGCGATGCTGTGCCTTGGCGTGATACATCGCGATATCGGCGTATTTCATCAGCGTCGAGACATCGTTGCCGTCCGTGGGATAGAAGCAGATGCCGATACTGGCCGAGGTCAGCGCTTCATGCCCCAGCACGTGGTAGGGTGTCGTCAGCAGCTTAAGCATACGCCCGGCGATGGGCGCGACCAGCGCGGTATCGGTGACATCGGTGAGCAGCACCACAAACTCATCGCCGCCGCAGCGCGCCACGATATCCACTTCACGCACGCATTCGGTAAGCCGCCTCGCGCATTCGCGCAGCAGTTCGTCGCCCGCGTCGTGGCCCAGCGTGTCGTTGACCGACTTGAAATGGTCGAGGTCGATAAACATCACCACCAGTTGCGCTTGCGCGCGCGCGGCGCGGGCGATGCCGGTCTGCATCTGCTCCATCAGCCGGCTGCGATTGGAAAGCCCGGTGAGCTCGTCCTTGGTCGCGAGCTGTTCGATGCGGCGTTCCGCTTTCAGTTTTTCGGTGACGTCGCGCATGATGCAGGAGATAAAAAGAATCTCGCCGCGCTCGTCGCTGACCGCCGACATCGTGGTATGCACATGGATGGTTGAGCCATCCTTGCACAGGCGGATATCTTCCAGCGATGGCGGGGCGGTTTCTCCGAGCAAAGCTTTTTCGAAGCGCCCCTGCCGTCTCACATCAGGTGAGGTGGAGAGCAGGCGTCTGAATGTTTTGCCGAGCGCTTCCTGCGCGCTCCAGCCAAACATGCGCTCGGCAGCGGCATTCCAGTGGACTATGGTGTCATCCGGCGCGCGGCCGACTATCGCGTCACCGCTGGTTTCCAAGATCGCCGCCAGTTGGGCGCGCACGGCCTCGGCCTGCTTGCGCTCGGTGATATCGCGCATGATGATCGAGGCGCCGACAACATTGCCGGCGCCGTCTCGGGCGGGGGTCGCGCTGGCGGCGACATCGATCAGCCGTCCGTCCTTGGTCATGCGCTGGAACTCGCTCACCACCACCTCGCCGCGAATCAAAGCTTCGTTGTACTGTGGAAATTTTATGGGCCTGCCCGGTGGCAGGGTCAGGCAGATCGGCTTGCCGACGGCTTCTGCGGCGGTGTAGCCGAGCAGCCTGTCTGCACCGGCGTTCCAGGTGAGGATGGTGCCATCGAGGGTACGGCTGATAACGGCGTCGTGCGAATTCTCAACGATCGCCGCCAATCTGGCGCGGGCTGCGTCGGTAAGCCACAGCCGCAGCACTGCACCGATCAGCAGACCACCCAGTAACAAAGTGATCAGGCTCACCAACAGCGAGCGTGTGCGCCAGTTCGCGAGCACCTCATCGCGCGCCACGCCGACGGAAATGAAAAAGGGATAGCGCTCGAGCGACTGGTAGCTGTAAATGCGCACCGCGCCATCCGCGGCGGAGGGGAGTTCGACCGTCGCCGTGCGCACACCGCCGGCTAACGCCGCTCGTGTCGGGCTATTCGGCGGCAACGCGACATTGAGCTTGCCTTCAACCACCGGCCAGCGCAGCACCTGCGTGAAATCGTCGTTGCGGTAGATCGCGACGTTGCCCCTGACGCCGACATCCAGCGTCTGGAACAATTTCTGGAAATGATCGAGTTCGAGCAACACCGCCACCATGCCGCGGAACACGCCCTGCTCGTCGCGCAGAGGTCTGGCGAAAGCGACGCCCGGCCGGCCAGTGATGCGCGTAAGAATAACCTCTGAAAACACACTGGCGGCGCGCGGGTCGTCACGCAAGGCTCGGAAGTAGCTGCGATCGGCAAGATTCGGGCGCATAGCGCTATCACGGGACATGTAGAGCACGTCGCCGCTGACATCGGTGATGATTAGGCTGTCCAGTTCCGGGAAAAGGTTAAGTCTGGCTTTCAATTCGGCATCGATGTGGGCATTGCGGGATACGGCATCCGCGCTCAGCGCCGCAAGCGGAAAGGTCCGCGCCAGTTGCTGCAATTCGGCGTCGGCACGGCGCAGCGTGGCAGCCAGCCGCGCTCCCAGGATTTCGGCATAGTCGCTGGTCTTGACCTTGGCGACGTGGAGGGCATCGCGATAGCCCGACCAGATCAGGTAACCCACAAGCGCCGCCACCGCAAGCGAACCCGCGCCCAGCGCAACCAGCAGTTTATAGCGAGCACCCATTACCCTTCCCGAATCCACCGTTCTCTTATTATGCACGATTGCGTCAAGGACAACAGGCAGGCTTTCTTAAAAATGGGGTCAGAGTAGAATTAACTAAATAACATCAATAAAAACATATGCTTATGTATAAACCTGTAAGAAAGCCAGGTCTTGCTGATGGTGTCCCGCCCCAGCCGATGGCATTTCCACCAGAGGCATGACGTGAGCTATCGTGCGCGGGGCTGGAACGACGATCTGAGCTGGCTGGTGGTGCAGGCGTCGAGCGGGGATGAAATCCGCGCGATAATCAATTATTTCGCGCAATCCGCGTTGGGCTTGCAGCGTTGCGGTTTCAGCGGCGTGGAATGCCATCTGACGCTGGCGAGTGCGATTCAAACTGATGTGTAAGCACCAGTATCTCTGCCACGGGAAGTCCCTTCCCTTGAAGAGGAAAGAGTTTCGTCTCTATTCAGCCTGAACGACAACGTCAACATCTTCCCTCACCCGGCGCTACGCGCCACCCTCTCCCGGTGGGTGAGGGCTTGTTCCCCTACCCATGAACCTCCCCGCTCGCGCGGGGACTCGACGCTCCCCTCTCCCTCCGGGAGAAGGGCTGGGGATGAGGGAAGAGACGCTACGTTCATGGTCGCAATTCGCGACACACGTGCCGTGGCGTCTCTCCCTCCGGGTAGGGGTTAGGGGTGAGGGAAAGAAGTTGATTTGTCACTCACGCTGAAAGATACGGAGTTTCTTTGTTTTGCATGAATTCTCATGCCCCACGTCATTTTGAATCGCACCCGGCCGCGCTCACCCGATAGCGCTAAATAGCGGTAAGCTGTGCCACATGAATTACATCGTTCGTATTGCGCTGGCGGTTTGTAGTGTTGCACTGGCGCACACCGCCATGGCGCAGTCCTATCCCGCCCGCGCGCTGCGCCTGGTTGTGCCATTCGCGCCGGGCGGCTCGACCGATACCCTGGCGCGCATCATCGGACAGCGGCTGACCGAAAGCCTTGGCCAGCCGGTGGTGGTGGACAATCGCCCGGCGGCGGGTGGCATCGTCGGCGCTGATCTGGTGGCGAAAGCGCAGCCCGATGGCCACACGCTGCTGATCGGCGCCATTTCCACCATGGCAATTGCGCCGGCGCTGTACGCGAAGCTGCCGTATGACCCGTTGCGTGATTACGCGCATGCCGGTTTGTGGGTGACCTTTCCGCTGGCGCTGATTGTGCCTGCCGGCTCGCCGATTAGCGGACTGAAAAGCCTCATCGATCAGGGGCGCGCGAAGCCGGGCATGTTGCGCTTCGGTGCGCAGGGCATCGGCACCTCCTCGCATATTTTTGTCGAGTGGATGAACAGCCTCGCGAAAATCAAAGTGGTGATCGTGCCCTACAAGGGCGGCGGCCCGGCGTTGACCGGCGTACTTGCGGGCGAGGTCGATTACTCGATGGTCGCGGTGTCAACCGCCCTGGCGCAGGTCAACGCGGGCAGGATACGCGCGCTCGGTGTCACCAGCGCGCAAACCACGCCGCATCTGCCCAATGTGCCGTCGATCGCCAGCGTGCTGCCCGGTTACGACGCGCTGAATTTTCACACACTGCATTTACCGGCGAACACACCAGCGGCCATCGTGGCGCGCCTCAACAGTGAATCAACCCGGATACTGCGGCGCGCGGATGTCACCGACAAGCTGAACGGTTTTGCCATGGATAACGTTGCCGGCACCCCCGATCAATGCCGCGTGTTTGTCAAAGCGCAGATTGAGCGGTGGGGGCCGGTGGTGAAGTCGTCGGGGGCGCGGGCGGAGTGAGTGATCTAAATCATCAATGCGTTAGAGGAGGATTCATGAAAAATTCTGAACGGGTGCGAAACCTGAAGATACTGCTTGCAGCGGCCTTGTTCGCCGGCGTGCCGCTGTGCGCGCAAGCTCAGGGGTGGAAGCCCGAGCGGACGGTCGAGATCATCGTCGGCTGTGCGCCGGGCTGCGGCCCTGACAACGTGGCGCGGGTGATGCAGCGCGTATTTCAGACCAACCGCTATTTCGACGCGCCGATCACCATTCAGAACAAGGCGGGCGGCATGGGCGCGGTCCTGCGCACCTATCTGAAACAGTTCGAAGGCAACGGCCATTATCTGTATCACGGCGACCAAGGCGTGCTGGCCAACCACGCGATGGGCAGGAGCGTTTACACCGATCTGACGCCGGTGGCGATCCTCTTCGGCGAATACATCGGTATCGCGGTGAAGGCGGATTCGCCGATCAAGTCGGGACGCGATCTGCTTGAGCGTCTGAAGAAGGACCCGACCGCGCACAGCATCGGCATCGCCACCAGCATCGGCAACATCAATCATCAGGGCGTGGCGGGCGCGTTGAAGATCGCGGGCATTGATATCCGCAAGACCCGCAACGTGATTTTCGATTCGGGCGCGCTGGCGATTACCGCGATGCTCGGCGGACATATCGACGCCGTACCGGTGTCGTTGGGCAGTTGGGAGTCTCACGTGAAGACCGGCGCCGCGCGGGTGATCGCGGTGTCCTCCGCCGAGCGGGTGGCGGGATTTTTTTCGGGCACGCCGACGTGGCGCGAACAGGGCGCGAACTCGGTGGTGTTCAACTGGCGCGCCATGTTCGGTCCCAAGGGCATGACGCCGGAGCAGGTTGCCTACTGGGAGAACAATTTTCAGCGTTTGCTGGCGACGCCCGAGTGGAAGACGGAAATGGTCAAGCGCAGCAGCATTACCCAATTCGTGGGCGCCGCGCCCATGAAAAAACGCATGGAAGAAGAATACCCCGAGATCAAGGCGATTCTGGTTGATCTGGAATTGGCGAAGAAGTAGCCTTAGTAAACGTAGCCCGGAAGGAGCGAAGCGTATTCCGGGATAACAACGGAGCATGCTTCAAATTCATCACCGCAAAAGGTGAAGCGTTGTTCTTTAAGTTCAGATTTGTGTAAGCGACGAACGCAAGTCCCGGAATACGCTTCGCTCCTTCCGGGCTACTCTTGATCCGCGCTTGTCACATCAATCGAACTGGAGCTTTGCCTGCTGCACCACCTTCTTCCATTTGACCAGGTCGTCGCGCACGAACTGCGCCAACGCCTTGCTCGTGCCGGGACGCGCTTCAGCGCCCTGCGAGGTAAAGCGTTCCAGCACCGCCGGGTTTGCCAGCGTCTTGTTGAGCGCCGCGTTCAGTCGTTGCACGATCTTCGCCGGTGTGCCCGCCGGAACAAACACCCCGACCATGGTGCTGGCGTCGAACCCTGGCACGCCCGATTCGATGAGCGTCGGCACCTGCGGTAGCAGTTCGGCGCGGCGCACGGTGGTGACGGCGATGGCGCGCAGCCAGTTCGATTGAATGTGCGTCATCGACGACGGTATCTGGTCGATGCGCCCGTCGACGTGGCCGCCCAGCAAGTCGACCAGCGCGGGCCCTGCGCCCTTGTACGGCACAATGAGCACGCGAATGCCGGTGGAGAGTGCGAACAGTTCGGTGACGAGATGGCTGGTGGTGCCGGCGCTGCCGATTGCCAAGCGCAAATCGCCCGGCCGCGCCTTGGCCAGCGCGACGAGTTCCTTGGTGGTTTTGGCGGGCACCGAGAGATGCAGCACTATCACCAGCGGCACTTCGGAGACTTTGCCGACCGGTGCAAAGTCGCGCGCCATGTCGTAGCGCAGCTTGGAATATGCGGCAGGCACGTGGCTCATCACACTGCTCGACGCCAGCATCAGTGTGTAGCCGTCGGGCGTAGACTTGGCCGCAGCTTCAGCGCCGATCTGTCCGCTCGCGCCGCAGCGGTTGTCCACCACCATCTGCTGGCCGAGGATGGCACTCATTTCCGGCGCGATACCACGCGCCATGATGTCGTTGGTACCGCCGGGAGCGAACGGCACGATGAGGCGCAACGGCTTGGCCGGGTAGTTCTGCGCGACGCCGGTTGGTGCGAAGCAGGTAAAGCAACAAAGGGCGGCTAACAGTGCTGGCGTGCGCATCATGGAATTCCTCCCGAAGTATGTGCGCGACTCTATTCTTCCAAAAATACACCCGGCGATACATTAAAGCGTTTCGCCAGACAGGATATCTGACGAACATTCAGGCCGCGCTTGCCGGAGATTATTTCGGACACCACGCCCTGGCTCCCGATTTCGGGCAGATCAGACTGTCCCAAGTCGTGTTGCTCCATTAAAAAACGCAGCATCGCGCGCGGCGAGGGACTGGGTGTTTGGTAATGCGACTTGTCATACGCCTCGACAAATACGCCAAGCGCTTCCGCAAGATCGGCCAGCGGGTGAGTCTCATCTTTACCGATCTCGTCGATGATCATATCCATTGTTGTGACAGCCCGCTCATATTCCGCCTTAGATCGGATGACACCGAGGGGAATCAGGCGATGCAGTGTTTGATACTCGCGTCCGGCTTTTATTAATTGTCGGGCTAACATTATTTTTCCTTAACTATTCAGGTTCTAGAGAAACCCCTTCCCTCATCCCAACCCTTCTCCCCTCGGGCTAATCTATGCACACATCTTTTTTCAGGGGTCTTAGGGAAATAAGTTGTACAAATCTGCGTTAATAGGTATTCTTTTGTGAGATGGTTTCGTTTACGAATGGCATGCGCGTGACGCT
>CAMBCF010000166.1 GCA_945864585.1 Bordetella parapertussis
AAATCGGTCGGGTACACGCGCGCCAGTAAACTGGCGCTCAGATAGTCACTCAGCCGGGCGCCTGCGCCCAGCACTGCCTTGGTTCGCGCCATGACTTCTTGCTCCGTGATAACGAAGCCTCATCATGACATACCTCACACTAAACGAACTGTATTGGGTCAAGTCTTTCATTATCGTACGATAACGAAAGACTTGACCCCTTCGTTTTTGACGGCATCGAATCGCGCTACCAAGGCACGCAACTGAAAACGCTCGATCCCGATGGCGTGCTGTCGCGCACCTTTGAAGCGCCGAACATTGTTGGCGGCATCGCCTTCAAACCCTCCGACCTGCTGGCGCCGGCGCACGTCCGGCTGGCCGACTCCGATGCCGATTCGCTCACGCTGGGCGAGATCGACAATCGCATGAGCGAGCGGCTGCAAACCATCGCCAAAATCACCACGGCGGCGGGCTGGACAGGCAAATCCGTGCCGGATATCCGCAAGGCCAAATGGACCAAGCTGTTGTCGAACGCGGTATGGAACACCATGGGGGCCATCACGCAGGCCTCGCCCAAACAAGCGGCGAGTTATGCGCCGACGGCGCTGCTGGCGGTGTCGATGACGCGCGAGGTGATCGCACTGGCGGATGCGGTGGGCAGCACGCTCGATGTGAAGGCCGAAACGCTGGTGGCCGCCACCGCCCAGCGTGTGTCGCTCGCATCGTCAACCCTGCAGGATGTGCGCGCGGGCCGTGCGCTGGAACTCAATGCCATACTCAATGTGCTGCTCGAAGTCGGCATACTGACAGGCGTGGCGACGCCCAACCTCGAAGTGATCGCCGCCTGCGCCAATCTGTTGAATCAGCGCATCATCGACGATGGCGTGGCGATTCGGCCGATCCAGCTGGGGTAGCCGTCTTCAGGTGTTCCCCAAAAACGGCAACACCTTCCGCTTGTAGCCCACCAGCGCCTCGGTGATCTTGTAGCGTGACGGATACGGGAACGAGATGTGTTTTTGCACCAGCGCGTCGCGCACGTATTTTTCGATCGGCATGCCCTGCACCACGCCCATGCCGCCGAAGAACTCCATGCCCTGCTCGGTCAGCCGCTGCACCGCCGTGCCGGTAAAGGCCAGCGCCATCATTTCGTAGGGCTGCGATTCGGCGCTGCCGTCGGCGAACGCTTCCGGGTGATCCTTCGCCCACGCCGCCGTCCAGATCAGCCGCCGCGCCGCTTCGAGGTTCATCGCCATCTCGGCGATGGTGAGTCCCACCGCCTGATGCTGGATGATGGGTTTGCCGCCGGAGACGCGCTCCTGTGTGTACTTGATGGTTTCCTCCAGCGCCGCGCGCCCAAGGCCGAGGGTGATCGCGGCGATGGTGACGTGCGTGCCGATGTCGGTGCGCCCCGGCGGATTGGGCGCAAGGATGCGGCCCTTGGGCACGCGCACGTTATCGAAAAAGATTTCCGCGTTGTCACCAATACGCCGTCCGATCTTGGACATCGGGTGGCGCACCAGGCCCGGTGAATCGCCCTCGACCAGAAACGGCCTGGCCCCGGCGGGCGTTTGCGCCATCACCACCAGCAGCTTGGCGAGGTAGCCCACGGTCTGAAAATTTTTCGCGCCGTTGATGATCCATGAGCCGTCGGGCTGCTCGACCGCGCGTGTTTTAAAGCGCGCGGTATCGGGCGTCTCGGTGTAGTAGTCAAAGCCCAGATCGGTGTCAGGCTCGTGAATCGCCACCGTGGTGAAAAAAAGATCGTCGTTCAGGAATTTCGGCAAAAAATAATCGCGCTGCTCCTGCGTCATGCGCAGTTCGAACCAGTCGCGCGCGCGCCGCGCCGTGAGCATGTAGTAATACGCCGTGCCGATGTCGGCGGCGGCCAGTTCCTCCGCGATCAGGCAGGCAGTCAAGTGATCGGAAGCGCCCGCGCCGCCGTTTTCTTCTTTCAGCGCAAAAGTGCGAAAGCCGAGCTTGGAGCCTTTTTTCAGCACCTCCCACGGAATACGGTCTTCCCAATTCGGCTTCTTGTCCAGTTCCAGCGCGATGGGTTTGATCTCGTTCTGCGCGAACTCCCGCGCCAGATCCCTATACGCCCGCTGCTCGTCGCTCAGCCTGATGTCGAACATGACTGCCTCCCTGGTTAATCGATTTTAGTACTCGCTTTCCCTGTCTACCGCTGCGTCCAGCCTTTCGCCCGCAAGAAACCGCCGCGCATTTCCGGCGAACAATTCCGCCACGGCTTCGGTGCGTTTCGGATGCCCGCCGCCGATATGCGGCAATACCAAAATGCCCTCGGTTTGCCAGAACGGATGCGTCGCCGGCAGCGGCTCTTCGCGGAACACGTCGAGCACCGCGCCCGCGATGGTCTTGGCCTTGACCGCGGCAATCAGGTCGTCATCCACGATCAGCGCGCCGCGCCCGAAGTTGAGCAGCCACGCCGTCGACTTCATCGCTTTCAACCGCTGGGCGTTGATGAAATTCTCGGTGCCCGGCGTGACAGGCAACAACAGCAGCACGAAGTCCGAAGCCGCAAGTACTTCGTCGGTCGCCTCCTGCGGGTAAACCTTTGCCACATGCGGCAGCGGCTCAACCCGGCGCTTGGTGCCGATCACACGCATTTCCAGCGCCGCCGCCTTGCGCGCGAGTTCCTGCACAATCGCGCCCAGCCCCAAGATGCCCAGCGTCTTGCCCACGAGCGGCGTGGATTGGCGCTTTGCCCAGCGGCTGTCGCGCTGATCCAGCGCGCACTGCATCTAGGGCTTGGTAAGATGAAAAATAGCGCCGAGGATGTTTTCCGGCATCGACACGCGGTGCGTGCCGCGCGCGCAGCACAGCGCGATATCGGCGCGCACATCCGTACTTTCAAGCCACGCTTCAACACCAGCGGTCATCGCCTGCGCGTATTTTAGCCGTGACATCTGCTTCAAATAGCCGCCCGGCCGCCACGCCACCAGCACGTCCGCGCGCGCAGCCAAATCAGCGGGAACCGGCTGATCCGGCGCGGGGCTGTGTGCTTCAAACTGATCGGCGAGTCCCGCGCGCGCCAGCGCTTCCACAAACACCTTGGCTTCGTTTAACCACAGTACGCACACGGGTTTGCTCATTGCGACAACTCCGGGATTGGGAAACCTTGATCCTACCAGCATCGCAGGGCGCAATTGTCCCGCGCCATGAGCTTACTGCGGGTCATTGTGGTTGAAGGCCGATCCGCTTCACGATCTCCGCTTGCCGCGCGACATCCTTGCGCAGAAACTCGGCGAATTCCTCCGGCGAAGAGCCGACGGGAATCAGCCCGTTGTCCGCGAGATGTTTGCGCGTATCGGGCAGCGCGACGGCTTTCGCCACCTCGCCCGCCACGCGGCGCACGATGTCGGGCGGTGTGCCCGCCGGATACCACAGGCCGTGATAACACGTCATGTCGAAGCCGGTCAGTCCCGCTTCATGAAACGTCGGAACGTCAGGCACTTGCGGCTGGCGGCGTGGACCGCCGAGGCCGAGCGCGCGCAGCCGGCCCGCGCGCAGGTACGGCACGACGATAGTGGGGCTTATCACCATGCTTTCCATCTGCCCGCTCAGAAGATCGCCCATGGCGGGGGCCGTGCCCTTGTACGGCACGTGCAGGAGCTGGATGCCCGCCATGGCGGCGAAGAGCGCCGCGCTTACGTGCGGCGGGCTGCCCACGCCGCCCGAGGCATACTTGATTTCGCCGGGCCGTGATTTGGCGAGCGCGATAAATTCCTTCACGGACTTGGGCGGCAGCGACGGATGCACCACCAGCAAATTGCCGTAGGTGGCATTGATCTGCGAAACCGGCGCGAATTCGCCCAGCGTGTCGTACGGCAGCTTGTTGTAGAACGACGGGTTCGCGCTGTGGGAACAGTTGGTGGCAAGCAGGGTGTAGCCATCCTTGGGCGAACGCGCGACGATGGCCGTGCCGATGGTGCCGCCCGCACCCGTGCGATAGTCGAACACAAACTGCTGGCCGAAAGTCTCCGTCATCTTGCGCGTGACCGCGCGCGTGGGCACCTCGATCGGCGTGCCCGGGCTGAACGGCACCACCACGCGGATGGGCTTGATGGGCCAGTTGTCTTGTTGCGCGTGTGCCGTGGCGGATAGCGCGGTGATGAGAAGCGTGGCGAATGTGACAACAGGTCGATGCGTCATGTTGAAGACCTCAATCGGCGCGTATGTTGGCCGCGCGGATAAACTCACTATAACGCTCGCGGTCGCGCCGCTGTATCTCGGCGAATTCCTCGGGCGATGCGGTAAACACTTCGGCGGCAAAGGTGGCGAGTACGGCGCGCGCCTCGGGCGTCTGCATGATGCGGCCGATTTCACGATTGAGCCGCGTGATGATGGCGCGCGGCGTGCCGGTGGGCGCATACACGCCGAACAGCGCGTCGTTCACTTCGGTGCCGGTTTCAGCCATCGTCGGCGTGTCGGGGAACAACGGTGAACGCGCGGCGGCCGCCACCGCCAGCACGCGCAGCTTGCCGGATTTGACATGCTGGATCGACAGCCCCGAATCAAAAGCGAAATCCACCTGATCGGAAAGCAGCGCCGTGACCATCAGCGCCGCGCCCTTGTAGGGGATGTGCGTGGCCTTCAACTTGCCCGAGTACAGCATGCGTTCTGCGTGGATGTGCAGCGTGCTGCCGGTGCCGACCGAGCCGTAATTCAGCTTGCCGGGATGGGCGCGCAGAAAAGCGGTGAGCTCGGCCACGCTCTTTACCGGCAGGCCGGGGCGCACCACCAACACCGTGAGGATACGTCCCAGCGGCGCCACGGGCGCGAGATCGCGGCCCACATCGACGCTCAATTTGTAGAGGTGCGGGCCGACGACAATGGGACTGCCCGAGGACGCAAGAATGGTGTAGCCGTCGGGCGCTGCCTTGGCGGCCACTTCAAGACCAATGTTGCCGGCGGCGCCGCCGCGATTGTCGATCACCACCGGCTGGCCCAGTGCTTCGGCCAGTCTGGGCGCAAACGCGCGCGCCATCAGATCCGTGGTGCCGCCGGCGGGGAAATTGACGATCAGGCGGACGGGTTTGGTGGGCCAGGTCTGGGCGCCGGCGAAAGGCGAGAACGCGAGCACGGCTGCGCCGGCAACCACATGCATTGCACAAACCACACAACGGGTGAGCAGGGCCATGATGTCCACTCCTGATTGTTCGTCGCGCAATAATACTCGCATCCAATGGCGCGTCGGGGGTGTATAGGAATTTTAAAAACCCTTTTTGACCAAAGCCTAATGTATCCGCGCCCCGGCGGACGGTCAATTGCAGATCATTTGGCCAAACTGCTCGCTGCCCGCAAAATTCAGCCTTCCAGAGCCTCCGCAACTACAACGCCTAAACTTGCCGCTCACGCCAACGCAGCCCGAACCACCCTCTCGGCGCTGGCCAAAACCAGCCCGCATCAAGCCGCCTCAAACATACGGCTGACTCTGGCGCTTTGCTTTCGGGCATCACCGCGATTGAAGCTGTGCACAGTCAATCGCGTGAAATTTCAGTGCGCCGCACATACCTACCTCAAGGCCACCAACGGCGGACGCACGCGCGAGTTCGCGCGCGCAAACAATGCCGTGGTGTAAACGTCAATGAAGGAGAACGATGCGCGCAAGTACACCGGCGATCCTTACTTGCAGCGCATCAAAGAGTGGCAGAACTGATGTGAAAATGAAAGACCTGAGCCCTTCCCGCGATGCCAATGCCGCCGTGTAGCTGCACCACTTGCTGGCCGAGAAAGCGCGCCGAGCGGCGGATTTGCACCATGGCGGCGGCGATGGCGTTGCTGCGCTATTCGGCATCCGGGTTATCCGCCGTCATCGTCGCGTAATAGGCCATACTGCGCGCAACACCTACTTCCAAGTCACGACTGGAGCACTGACCGCCGAGAAGCTCGCCGATTGGGTGCAACAAACCGCCAGTATTGGGCTTCCATCGCGAGCACAGCCACCCCGTTAGTGTTCTTCTGGTTTCTGTGGGGGCACCTCCCGTTGGCAAAAGCGGCAGATTTTTGCAGCAGCTTGAATTGACTCAGCGCAGTGAGGGCATCTTCGTAGGGAGTCGCTCAGCACATTCGGATTCGTGACAACAGCGGTTGAAGTCCCACTCGTAGCTGTCGAAATTAACAAAAGGCCTACCGCCACACAACGCCGGAGACGATCCAGTTTTGCTTCCCGCTCGCGCGAAGCGATCAGACTGCGTCGAAGTGAAGCCATTCGCACCGATGAACAGCTCGAGTAGCCATCGCGCGCGGGGAGTTTTCCGTCACCACGGCGCGATTGACGGCCGCCCGGACTGGCCATATAGTCGCAGTCAGTCCAAGAAAAGCGTTTGATTTTCCTATTCGCCTCACCAATTCCAAAGGAGAAAGCCATGCCCGATACGATCGTCGCCAGTCACGCCATCACCGTCGAGGATGTCGAATATCAGCCGGGCATGCTTGCTCGCCTGTACCGGCCGGCGGGCACCGGACCGTTTCCTGCAGCATTGCAGGTGCACGGCGGTGCCTGGACCAGCAAGGATCGCACCGACAACGACTTCATGGCCAAGGCGCTGGCCGAATGCGGCATCTTCGTCGCCTCGATCGATTTTCGCATGCCACCGGTGGCACCTCATCCGGGCTCGATCCAGGACATCAACCTGGGCATCCGCTGGCTCAAGGCGAATGCGCGTTCGTTCGGCAGCCGCCCCGAATGGGTCGGCTCATTCGGCACGTCGAGCGGCGGGCACCAGGTGCTGCTGGCCGCGATGCGGCCGACCGATCCGCGTTATACGATTCTTCCGGGCCCGGCCGGCGTCGATGCGACGCAGGCCTGGGTAATCTCCGGTTGGGGCGTGCTCGACCCGCTGCTGCGCTACAACCTGGCGAAGCAGGCCGGCAAACAGGATCTGGTGCATCACCACGACACGTTCTGGCTGACCGCAGAGGCGCATGCCGAGGCGGCGCCGCCGACGATGCTGAAGCGGGGCGAGAAATGCGCGCTGCCGCCGGCGCTGGTATTTGGCGGCGACAGAGACGAGTGGGTCCCAGTGGATCTGATGCGCAGTTTCGTCGCCGACTACAACAAGGCCGGCGGACACGCCGAATTGCAGATCTACGAGGGCGCCGACCACGGCTTCATGACCGGTAAACCCAATGCCCAGTATGCGGCGCGCGCGCTCGACCGGATGAAAGAGTTCGTGCGCAAGCGCACGACCCCGTAGCTCGCATTATACTAAATGGGTTTTCCGCTCTTCATGAATAGCGGCTTCCGCCTTGATGGGCGGGGCGAGCGGCAAGTGCACACACAGGGAGAACGAAATGGCAACCGTGATTGCGTATGACGATGCGAAAGTGAATCAAGTCACCAGGACCGGCGTCGAGGGCTCCAGAAACGTCTCGACTCCATTGCTGGGGAAACGCGGCAACCCGGACCTGCCTCTCGCCTCGCTGGTCACGTTCGCACCCGGCCGACTCTCTACGCCGCATTTCCACGACGTCCCGCAGTACCAGATCATGCTCGGCGGCAGGGGCAAACTGGGGCGCCATGACATCAAGACCAACAGCGTCCATTTTTCGCGGCCCCACACACCTTACGGCCCGTTCATGGCCGCTGACGACAGCAGTCTGACCTGTCTGATCATCCGTTCCCGTCCCGATACCGGCGCGCAGCACGACGCTGAGGCGATCGCCCAGCTCAACCAGATGCCCGACCGTAATCCATGGCAAGTCACGCACGACGTGAGGTTCCCCGACA
>CAMBCF010000167.1 GCA_945864585.1 Bordetella parapertussis
CCGCCGGGATTGATCTGATCGCTGTTGGTGATTTTGCTGCGGTTGTAGCGGCCCGACAGCGTGACATGCCATGCTTCGCTGACCGACAGCGTATCGGTGGCGTAAACGCTCCAGGTATGGGTGCGGCCGTTGAGATCGACACGATTATCAAACGGCGCGCCATCCACCACACCGCCGGTAACACCATCGGCGTAGGCATTGAGCGCGGTGAGGCTGCGATCTGGATTGAGATAAGCCAACTGTGTAGATTGGCTGAACTTCATCGTGCTCGCGTCATACGCAGCGCCGCCAGTGAATTGATGCTTGTGACCCGCAAGTTGGCCGAGCACGGTGAGTTGCCCCGACAGGCCATAGTTATTCTGTGCGGTTCTGGAGCGATTGATAAGACCGCTGCATTTTTCACCGGGTTCGTCGTTGAGCAACACGTTCGCGATGCAGCGCCAATTGGGAAACGGTGTGTTCGCGGCGTTTTCGCCCGCTAGCGGAAAGCCGCTGTAGCCCGCCGCTGTCAGCGCGGCTTGCTCGCCCGCGTTGGGCTGATACACATTTTGATTGAGCGCGCCTTCGTTGATATCGGCGTTCAGCGTGCGGGTCAACATTTTGCGATAATACAGCTTGCCGGAAAACATCACTTTGTCGTTGATGCTGTGGTTAAGCGCGAGAGTCAAAAGCGTGGACTTGTTTTCGGTGATATCGGGTTTGGTGTAGATGCCGCTGTAGTCGAGCTTGAGTAAGCGCGCTTCCTGCAGGGCATTGCCGGTGAGGGTGTTGTCGGCATGCGACACGGTGACTTTCGCCTCAGTGGCGGCGTTGCGCCAGCCCAGCTTGCCGAACAACTGCCCGACGCGCGAAGGCGAATCGTCCCGCCAGCCCCGCTCTCTGAAAATATTGCCGGTAACAAACCAATCAAAGCCTTGATTATGGCCGCCATACTCGATTTCGGCGGCGCGTCGCCCGTACATGCCGCCGTAGGCCTGGATCGCCCCTCCGGGATGGCTGCGGCCATCCTTGGTTTGTATCGACAGCGCACCGCCCAGGGTGTTCAGCCCGAACAGGGGATTGGAGCCGGGCATCAGATGGATCGCCGCTATCGCCGATTTCGGAATCATGTCCCAGCTCACCACATCACCGAACGGCTGATTCAGCCGCACGCCGTCCATATACACCGACAAGCCCTGCGGCGTGCCGAGCAAAGGCGACGCGGTAAAACCGCGGTAATTCACGTCCGGCTGAAACGGGTTATTCTGTATCTCGTTGATATGCACGCTGCCGAGGTTGCGGCTGAGAAAATCAGACAGATTGATGGCATTGCCGCGCCGGATGTCGGCGTCGGTTGCGGATTGTACCGGTGCGGGTATCAGGTCGCGGGCGAGGCCCAATCCCGGCAAGGGTGTGGCGCCGACGACTTCGACCTGGGGTAATTGCGTCACCCTCGGCTCGGCCGGCCATGCACAATTGGAGGCGAACAGGAGGCCCGCAAAGGCAACGGCAATGCATGTGGCGCACCGTGGTGGACCGCTACTTTTATGTGACATGAATTTTATTTGAGAACGCCGTTGTTGTGATCCGCACGGCGGTATGCTCGCTATTTGTGCGCCCCGTATTTTAAAATCAGGCACAACCCTGTGCGGCGCAAGCCGATGCGCTTATTCCCGCCTGATGCCGGGAGTTTTTCCCGATAAGGCGATCGCTGGAAGGACACGCATGAAAACCCACGCATACGCTCATGAACCTGAGCCTGAACCGCAGCAAAAGAGTGAGCCAGCTTCGCGCCGGGATCTTTTGTTGGTGGGCGGCGGCGCGGTACTGTTCTGGGTACTCAGCGTTGTGCTTGAATTGAATGAGCGGGTGCTGGCATGGACCCGCCCGTGGGAGCAATATCAACTCGACGAATTACCGGGCGTGCTGCTGTTTCTGGCCCTGGCGCTGGCGTGGTATGCATGGCGGCGGGTGCGCGAAGCGAAGGTGCAATTGCGGCGGCGTATCGCAGCCGAAGCGTGGTTGGCCGACACGCTGATGGAGAATCGCCGGCTGTCGCTGTCGCACGTGCGTCTGCAGGAGGAAGAGCGCAGGCAACTCGCGCGTGAACTGCATGACGAACTGGGGCAGCACCTGAACGCAATCAAGATCGACGCGGTAGCCATACGCCACTGGAACGATGGCCGTATGGGTGATGTGCACGGCGCGGCATGCGCCATCGTGCAGGTGACGGATCATGTGCAAGGCATTATCCGCGACATGCTGCAGCGCCTGCGCCCGGTGGGGCTGGATGAGTTGGGTTTGCCGGCGGCGCTCGAGCATCTGGCGCTGAGCTGGCGTGTGCGTCATCCGGCCACCCGTCTTGAACTGACCATCAATACCGTTGTCGATGATCTGGGCGAGCACGAAAATATCACGCTTTATCGCATCGTGCAGGAGGGTCTTACCAACGTCGTCAAACATGCGCAGGCGGCCTGCGTGCGCATCGCGCTGGAGGGCAGTGTGCGTGGCATCGTGCTGACGATTTCGGATGACGGCGCCGGCGCAAGCCAGTGGGACGCCACCGCGGGATTCGGGTTGGTGGGCATGCGCGAGCGGGTGGAAGCACTCGGCGGTACGCTTGAAATTGTGTCGGGCGCGGGGCAGGGATTCTTGATCACAGCAAGCCTGCCGATAGCGGAGACGAGGGCATGAGTACCGCGGCCCCGCTTGCGCAGATTACTGTATTTCTGGTGGATGACCATTCGGTGGTGCGCGAAGGTTATCGACGCCTGCTCGAACGCAGCGCGGGGATCCGCGTGATCGGCGAAGCCGCGAACGCCAGCGACGCCTACAGCGAATTTCAGCGCCTGAACCCCGATGTGGTGGTGATGGATATTTCATTGCCGGGCGCCAGCGGCATTGAAGCCATGCGCCACATGCTCGCGCGCGAACCGCGTGCGAAGGTGCTGATATTCAGCATGCATGAAGAGCCGATATTTGCTTCGCGCGCATTTCAGGCGGGTGCGCTGGGCTATGTGACGAAAGCAAGCGCGCCGGATGTGCTGGTCGAGGCCGTGCGCGCCGTTGCGCAAGGCACGCGTTATCTGAGTCAGGACATGGCGCAGGCGCTTGCGTTGCAATTCGTGGACGGCGGCGGCGCGTCGAGTCTTAACGTGTTGTCGAATCGCGAGTTTGAAGTGATGCGCCTGCTGGTCACGGGCGACACCATCGCCGCCATCGCGGAAAAACTCCAGCTGAGCTACAAGACAGTGGCGAACCATCAGTCGGCAATACGGCAGAAGCTCGGTGTGGAAACTTCAGCGCAACTGCTGCAGGTGGCGCAGCGCAATGGTGTGGTGGCGGCGAAGAACTGAAGTGCCGCTACATCAGCATCCTACGCGGGCTTGACCTCGCGCACCCGTGGCCGAAAAATCGCGGTGTGCAGAATCTCCACCACAGTACGTTGCTCGCAGCGTATCGCAACATACAGGCGCACAAATTCGTGGCCCTTGTGATTCCATTTTTCTTCGGGGATGGCGCGCACTTCATAGCTGGGGCCGACGCGCAGCGCTGCATAAAACGACATGCGGCTGGCCGCGTGTATCCACGCCGGCAGGATGAAGCGCGTGCGCAGCACCAGGTTGGCCTGCCGCTGTATCAATCCGGGATGCAGAAAAGGTGCCGTGCCTTCACCATACAGCGGCAGCTCATCGCGCAAATCGCGACACCATTGGAGATTTTCTTCGCGCGTGGGCGTCCACGCGAGCGCGGGAAACGGCGTGCCGACTTCCATCAAGTCCCAGGTCACGACATAACGCTCCCGCAGCGGCGGGGCGGGTGGTATGTTGCCGCGTGGGTCCGGCTGCGCGGATGCTGAAGGTAAGGTCGCACTCATGCGCGCGAGTTCCACCCCTTGCGGGTTCAGGCAGGTGACGGTGTGTGATCCAGTGCCGGAATTCGCAGTGTGTATGCTGAGCAACTCGCCCTCGTACGCGGGCTTACCGAAACTGACATCGGCAGTGCCGCGCGCAAGCCAGGCTTCGCGGTAGCGCGCGACCAGCGGTTGCGTCATGTGACTGAACACGGTGACGCCGGGCACCAATCCGCCTTTGAAGCCGAATTGGCGCGCGACATCATCGCTGTGCATGCGATTTTCGGATTGCGTGGAGGGGTTGTGCGTGCGCACCTGGTAGGGTGTTGTACTGGCTGAGGTGTTCATATCTAAGTATTTGTTTATAAGAGGTTATTTAATCATGCCCAAGGCAGCCAATCCGGCGCGCATTTCATCATGCTGTTCCGCCAGCGCCTTGCGGCTGCCGTCGGCGCCGACAAAACTATCCGCCCACTGATTCTTTTCCAGATGTGTTTTCCAATCGGTGGTGCGCACCACGCGCGCGAACGCTGCTTCCCAATAAGCGGTCTGCGCAGCGGTCATTGCTTTGGCGCCGATGATACCGCGCAGATTATCAACAACGACGTCGATGCCTTGTTCGCGCCAGGTGGGCACTTGTGCCAGCGCACCCGCGTAGCGCTGCGGCGCGGACAGGCCGATGATACGAATGCGCCCGGCGCTGTGATGCGCCACCAGATTGAATGCGGGTGAGGTGATCACATCCACATGACCTCCCAGCAGCGCGGTAACACCTTGCGACACCGATTGAAACACCACCGATTTCAGCTTCTTCGCCTCGCCGCCCGCGTTCTGTGTGATCAGCGCCAGTGTGATGTGGCCGGTATTGCCGAGGCTGGTGCCGATGGCGATGCTGACACTGCTGGCATCGGTTTTCAACATTGCCGCGAGATCGCGTCCACTGCGCAGCGGTGAATCCGCGCGCACCGCGACGGCCAGCGATTCGCTGAAAAGTTGCGCAATTGAAGTGACATCGGTGTAGTGCAGCGTGCTGCGTCCGGTGATGTGGTTGGTGAGCAAGTTCGCGGTGCTGATGGCCAGATGATGGCCGTCCAGCGGGTTTTGATTCAGGCCGCTCCATGCCACCACGCCGCCCGCTGCCGGTTTGTTGATCACCGTTATCGGGACATCGATTATTTTTTGTTCCTGAAGGATTTTCTGCACCAGTCGCGCAATCGTGTCCGAGCCACCGCCCGCCGCTGATGCTGCGACGAGTTCAACGTTGCGCGAGGGTTTCCAACCCTGTGCCGGAGCATTCTGTGCCGTAACGAGAGCGGCGAGTGCGGCAATCGCGTAGCGCCGGAGGGTGCTCAATTCACGACGCCCGCGGGTTAGCGTTGCACGAATTGCGGTGGGTCAAACGCGGTGACGCGTGGCAGGTCGCCCTTGAATAACTCCACTTCAACCAGCGTGGTGTGCGCGCTGCAACCTTGCGTGAGTTTCGAGGTGCCTTTGTCGAGCGTAAGCACGTTGGGATTGCCGTGTTTTTCGAGCGAGTCGTTTTGCGCAGGGTCGAGCGGATCAAACCACGCGCCGGTCGGCAATACCGCAACACCGGGGCGTACGCCATCGTCAATTTTCACGCCGGCCAAACAGGCACCGCGATCATTGAACACGCGCACCACATCGCCCGCCTTGATGCCGCGCGCCGCTGCGTCCTGCGGATGCAGCGTGATGGCTTCGCGGCCCTGTATTTTGGCAGCACGACTTACGCTGCCGTGATCGTACTGGCTGTGCAGGCGCGTGGACGGCTGGTGCGACAGCAGGTGCAGCGGAAATTTTTGGGCGAGCGGGCTGCCCAGCCATTCGGCGGGCGCGAACCACGCCGGGTGTCCGGGGCAGTCGTCGTAGTTAAATGCAGCAATGGTGGCTGACGTGATCTCGATTTTGCCTGACGGGGTGGGCAATTTGTTGGCGACAGGGTCGGCACGAAACTGGCGCATCATCACCGCCGGTTCCAGCGGCGGCGGTATTTCGATAAACCCTTCCGACCAGAAGGCTTCGAACGACGGTAGGTCGATATCGAATTTGCGCGCACGCTCGCGGGATTCGTCATACAAATGGCGCAGCCAGGCGTTTTCGTTGCGGCCCTCGGTAAATTTCTCTTTGACGCCGAGACGCTCGGACAACGCCGTGAAAATATCGTAGTCGTTGCGCGCTTCGGCCACCGGATCAATCGCGCGTTTCATCGCGATCATGTGGCGATCGCGCGAACTGGAGCCGATGTCGTCGCGTTCCAGCATGGTGGTGGCGGGCAGCACAATGTCGGCGAACTTGGCGTTGGGATTCCAGTATTGCTCGTTGACGATGATGGTTTCCGGTTTGCTGCGCCAGGCGCGCAGCAGGCGATTCAAATCCTGATGATGATGAAACGGATTGCCGCCAGCCCAGTAGATCAGGCGGATATCGGGGTAGGTGCATACCTCGCCGTCGAAATCGTAGCTGCCGCCCGGGTTTTCCAGCATGTCGGTAATGCGCGCCACGGGGATCGGTGTCTTCACCGCGTTTTGACCTTGCGACAACACCGGGCCGGAAAACGGACGCGCGTTGGCGCCCTCGATGCCCACCGGGCCATAGGCAAGCGCAAAACCACCGCCGGGCGTGCCAATTTGGCCGAGCAGGCAGGCGAGTGTCACGCCCATCCAGTACGGTTGTTCGCCGTGATCGCCGCGCTGCAAGGCCCAGGCAACGTTAATCATGGTGCGGCTGGCCGCCATGCGTCGTGCCAGCGTGGTGATGGTGTCGGCGGGCACATCGCATATGGCGGCGGCCCATACCGCGGATTTTGCTACGCCATCGCTTTCGCCCATCACATATTTGCGCAACGGCTCAAAGTCGGTGCAGTAGCGCGCGAGAAAGGCTTTGTCGTGTTTGCCCTCGGCAATGATCGTGTGCGCGAGACCCAGCATAAATGCGGTGTCGGTGTTTGGGCGGAGGGGTATCCATTCGGCGCCGGGTGCAGCTTCAAAATCCTGTCGCAGTGGGGAGGCGTTGATGAACTTCACACCAGCGGCAGCAAGGCGTTTTAACATCGGGCGGACTTCGTGCTGACTGATGCCACCGGAGTTGACCTGCGAGTTTTTGGAGGGAACGCCACCGAACGCCACCAGCAACTCGCAATGCTGCTCCAGCGATACCCACGCCGTCTGCTGCGAGCGCATCACGTCCATGTCCATGAGGATGCGCGGCAACAAAGTGCGCGCGGCGCCCAGGCTGTAAGTCCCCAGATGCGCCACATAGCCGCCGATGGCGTTCATGAAGCGATGCACCTGACTTTGTGCGTGATGAAAGCGCCCGGCGCTCGACCAACCGTATGAACCCGCGAAAATCGCGCTGTTGCCGAATTGCGTGGTGACGCGCTTCAATTCCGCGGCCACCAGATCGCAGGCTTCATTCCAACTCACATTGACGAATGGTTCCGCGCCGCGCTTGTTACGTGCAGTACCGGGGCCGCCTTCGAGATAACTCTTGCGCACCGCAGGATGGCGCACACGCAGCGGGCCGGTTACCGCGCCGGGCAGCGCGTTGCCTATGGGCGATGGATCAGGATCGCGCTCGAACGGCGCGATGCCGGTGATGACGCCGTCAGTGACGGTGACATCGTAGACGCCCCAGTGGGTTGAGGTAAGCATGGGTAGTTCCTCAAAACAGGTTAAACCACAGATAAACACTGATGAACACAAATGACCCCTAATACTTCGGTTCCATCTGTATCCATCTGTGTTTATCTGTGGTGAAAAAGTTTTTTATGGTTGTGATTTTCAGTGGTTTTCGCC
>CAMBCF010000168.1 GCA_945864585.1 Bordetella parapertussis
CTTGAATGCTGGCGATATCCGCCATCGTCAGGTCACGGCCGCGGTGGCGAAACACAATCGGATCGGCGAGGCTCCCCATAAGCGGGGAACATTACACAAAGTCGCTCTCAGACGCCAGCGAAATCTTTCAAATGGCTAAAGTCACACAAAATTTCAATAATCACCTGGTAACGGTTTTCACCTTTCCCGCCAGCACCGCCAGCTCAATCCCGGTGAGCAGTGAAAGCGGCTTGCCCGCGACAAATTCCCGCGCTTTGGGCGATACCATGCCTGCGGTAATGCAAATGCCCTTGTACGCATCCTCACTGCTGACCGCGCGCGCCAGTTCTTCCAGCGGCCCGGCGCCGAGTTGATTCACTTTCCAGCGGCGGCATTGCAGCAGGGTGACGCGGCCCTGTTGCTTCAGCGTGTAGTCGTAAGCGGATTTTTGCACTGCTTCGACGGTGTAGCCCTGGCGTTGGTACGCGGCCACGATGACGGCGCTGAATTGATCCCACGACAGTTCGCGCAAGGTTTGCAGGCGCTCATTGACTTTGCCGGGTGAGACCGTGCGCATTTGGCGATAACCCACGTACATCGCGATGACCACGAACGGCAGTGCGACGAATGGCGCCACCGGTGGAAACGCCAGTTGTGCAATGCCAAACAGCGCCACGCCCACCAGCGCGGAAATCCACCACGGTTGTTCGAGCAGTATGGAAAAGAGGGTGCGGGATTGGGCCATGCGTGTGCCTTAACGTAAAGTGCGCCATTGTAGTGGCTGGCTTCACATTGTGTAAGCGGTGGCTTAGACTGGTTTGGTGAACGGGTGAACGGGTGAACAGGTGAACGGGTGAACGGGTGAATGGGTGAATGGGTGAACGGGTGAACGAGTGAAATCCCGCTCTGCGCCGCTGCAAGTGTTCCCTTGTCCCCGACCCGGCCCCCTCGCCTGCGTTGCAGGCTCTCCCCCTGCCGAGGGCGAGGGAGCACAGCACGGGTTACTCGTTCACCCGTTCACTCGTTCACGCAGTTTCCAACAGCGCGAAGAATAATGAAGGATGTACCCGTGACATCAGAAAACAAAGGCCCCTTGGCCGGCATCAAGGTCATCGAACTGGGCACGCTGATCGCGGGGCCGTTTTGTGCGCGCATGCTCGCTGAGTTTGGCGCGGAGGTGATCAAAATCGAAGCGCCCGAGGGCGGCGATCAATTGCGGCAGTGGCGCAAGATGTATCAGGGCACCTCGCTGTGGTGGTATGTGCAGGGGCGCAACAAAAAGTCGGTGGCGCTGAATCTGCGCGCGCCCGAAGGGCAGGCGATTGTGCGTGAGCTCGCGCGTGATGCCGATATCGTGGTGGAAAATTTCCGTCCCGGCGCGCTGGAAAAATGGAATATCGGCTGGGAACAGTTGTCGAAAATCAATCCAAAATTGATCATGGTGCGCCTGTCGGGCTATGGGCAGGACGGGCCGTACCGCGACCGTCCCGGCTTCGGGGTGGTGGCCGAGGCGATGGGCGGCATGCGTTATGTGACGGGTTACCCGGAGCAGCCGCCGGTACGCATGGGCATTTCCATCGGCGACGGCATTGCCGCGTTGCACGGTGTGATCGGCGCGATGATGGCGCTGCATCACCGCACGGCGAATGGCGGCAAAGGGCAGATTGTTGATGTGGCGCTGTATGAGTCGGTGTTCAACATGATGGAGAGCTTTATCCCGGAGTACGACGTGCTGGGCTACAAGCGCGAGCGCGCGGGCAATGCGCTGCCGGGGATTACGCCGTCGAATACCTACGCCACGCGCGACGGAAAATATGTGATTGTCGGCGCCAATAACGACAGCCTGTTCAAGCGCATGATGATGGCGGTGGGCCGCGCCGATCTGGCAAATGATGCAACGCTGGCCACCAACAGTGGTCGCGTGCCGCGCGCGGCCGAACTGGACAAAGCCATCGAGGACTGGACGCGCACGCAGGATCTCGCGGCGGTGCTCAAAGCGCTGGAAGCAGCAGAAGTTCCCGCGGGCCGCGTCTACGATCCTGAAGACATTCTCAACGACGTGCATTACGCCGCGCGCAAAATGATCGAGCAATGGCAGCTGCCCGACGGCACGCCGATGCGCATACCCGCGGTGACGCCGAAGCTGACGGATACGCCGGGCAGCACGCGCTGGCTGGGCCCTAAACTCGGTGAGCATACGGCAGAGGTGTTGGCGGCGCTGGGGTATAGTGAAGGGCGGCAGGCGGAATTGCGCGAGAAAAAAATTATTTAGGGCTGGTCCGGGAGCGACAGGTCTGGGGCAGCTCCTGTGTCGTATGGGTATCAAAGAGCACAGCAAGGATTACCTGGAAGCCGCCAGGGGCGTGAGCTTGATCAAGTAGCGCCGCCGGCTGTGTGCTTGGCATTTCAGCATCAACAGCGCTACACTACGCCGCTATTTCCACAATTATTTTGACTCATGAGGAAGACCAATATGCCTAAGCCTGCCGCTAGAACCCAACTGCAAATCGATATCGTTTCCGACGTGGTATGACCCTGGTGTTTCATCGGACAGCGCCGGCTTGAGGCGGCGTTAAAGCTGCTGCAGCAGCAGTTGCCCGATGTGAAGCCCGCCGTGCGCTGGCTGCCTTTTCAGTTAAATCCCGATCTGCCGGCGGAAGGTATTCCGCGCGTGGATTACATCGCGCGTAAATTCGGCGCGCGCGGCAGAGGTAATTATGAGCGGGTGTCCAAGGTCGGCGAAACGCTGGGCATTCCGTTCGCGTTCGATAAAATAGAGGTGCAGCCCAACACGCTGAACGCGCATCGGTTGCTGCATTATGCTGAGCAGCAGCAACGGCAGGAAGCAGTGGCTGAAGTGTTGTTCAACGCCTATTTCATCGAAGGCGCCAATCTCACGGACATCGACACGCTGGCGCGCATTGCGAAAAAAGCCGGGCTCGACGGCGACGCCGCTAAAACCTATCTGGCGAGCGACACTGACCGTGAAACGGTCGCCGGCGCGGATGTGGAAGCGCGCAACGCGGGCATCGGTGGCGTGCCGTATTTCATTTTTAATCGCGCGGTTGGCGTATCGGGTGCGCAGGAGCCGGAGACCTTGTTGCAGGCCATGTTGCAGGCGCTGCAGCCGCCGGTAGCGCGCACCGGTTAATAGCGTTGTGTCAGAATTTGTAGCCCGGAAGAAGCGCAGCGTATTCCGGGTCAGTGCCTGTGGCTAGGGCTCCCAGGAATATGCTGCGCTTTTTCCGGGCTACAGGCTGCGCTTTAATTTACATAACCTATTGTTTTTAAACAGTTATTTCAATAGTTTAAATACATGCTTAATGAACGAAACACGTGCCGCAACGTCCGCCGTGACGGCTGTGATGCGCAGTTTGTCCTGCCCCGCCAGTTTGTAATTGCGCTGGGTTTGTATGAGTTTGATGATCTTCATCGGATCAAGCGGCGGTTGCGGTATGAACTGCAGCTGTATCGCGGTGTCGCTCGCGTCAATTCTCGCGATGCCCAGTGGCTTGGCTGCGAGACGCAGCCGGTGGCTGTCGATCAGCGCGCGCGCCGCACCCGGCAATGCGCCGAAGCGGTCGATTAACTCTTCGCGCAGTCGTTCGAGTTCCTCGTCGTTGTTGCAGTTGGCGAGGCGTTTGTAAAGCACCAGGCGCTCGTGCACGTCGCTGCAATAATCCGGTGGCAGCAACGCGGGCACATGCAGATTGATTTCGGTGGTGACGCCCAAAGGGGCTGCAAGATCGGGTTCTTTGCCCAGCTTCAGTGCGCGCACGGCAGTGTCGAGCATGGCGGCGTACATATTGAAGCCGACTTCCTGCATCTCGCCGCTTTGCGATTCGCCGAGCACTTCGCCCGCGCCGCGAATTTCCAGATCGTGCATGGCAAGAAAAAAGCCGGAACCGAGTTCTTCCATCATCTGTATCGCTTCCAGACGCTTCTTCGCCTGCGTGGTGATGTTGCCTTCGTCCGGCAGCAGCAGATACGCATAAGCCTGATGGTGCGAGCGGCCGACGCGTCCGCGCAACTGGTGCAGTTGCGCGAGGCCGAAGCGGTCGGCGCGGTTGATGATGATGGTGTTGGCGGTGGGAATGTCGATGCCGGTCTCGATGATGGTGGTGCACAGCAGCACATTGAAGCGTTGCTGATAAAAATCGCGCATCGCCAGTTCCAGCTCGCGCTCGCGCATCTGCCCGTGCGCGACGCGGATGCTCGCTTCCGGCAGCAGTTGTGTGAGTGTTTCTTCGAGGTGGCGTATGGTATCGATTTCGTTGTGCAGAAAATAAATCTGCCCGCCACGCTTTAACTCGCGCAATACGGCCTCGCGGATTTGTGCTTTCGAGTAACGCGTGACGAAGGTCTTGATCGCCAGGCGCCGCTGCGGGGCGGTGGCAATCACCGAAAAATCACGCAGGCCTTCCATCGATAACGCCAGCGTGCGCGGAATCGGCGTGGCGGTGAGTGTCAGCACATCCACTTCAGCGCGCAGCGCTTTCAGCTGCTCTTTGTGGCGCACACCGAAGCGGTGTTCTTCGTCGATGATGACCAGGCCGAGATTCTTGAATTTAACCCCGCGTTGCACCAGCTTGTGGGTGCCGATGGCGATATCGACGCTGCCGGCGGCGAGGCCCGCGAGCGCTGTGGTTTGTTGCTGTGGCGAACGAAAGCGCGACAGTTCGACGATCTTTACCGGCCACTCGGCAAAGCGATCGCTGAAGGTGTTGTAGTGCTGCTCCGCCAGCAGCGTGGTGGGAACGAGTACCGCCACCTGCTTGCCGTCTGCCACCGCAACGTAGGCAGCACGCAGCGCAACTTCGGTTTTGCCAAAGCCCACATCGCCGCAGATCAGGCGATCCATCGGCTTGCCGCTGGTCAGATCATCGAGCGTGGCCTTGATGGCAGCGGCCTGATCGGGCGTCTCCTCGAACGGAAACCCTTCGGCGAACGCTTCGTAATCGTGGTGTTTGAGTGTGAATGCATGTCCCGTGCGCAGGGCGCGTTGCGCGTAAAGATTAAGTAATTCGGCCGCGGTGTCGTGAGCCTGCGCCGCGGCTTTCTTTTTGGCTTTTTCCCATTGTCCGCTGCCCAGCATATGCAGCGGCGCCTGATCGGCTGCAGCACCACTGTAGCGGCTGATCAAATGCAAACTCGATACCGGCACATACAGCTTGTCGCCGTTGGCATATTCGAGGGTGAGAAATTCGCACAGTTGATCCATCAAACCTTCGCCCAGCTCCATGCTGTGCAAGCCGAGGTAGCGCCCGATGCCGTGCTGCTCATGCACCACGGGATCGCCGATTTTGACCTCGGACAGATCGCGCAGCATGCCCTCAACGGTGGTCTTGCGTGTTTCGCGCGCGCCGCGGTTGCGCGCCTGCGTGGCGTAGAGTTCGTTTTCGGTGATGACGGCAAAACTGTTATCGGCAAACGAAAAACCGCTGTTTAGCGGCCCGACGCCCAGCATGAAACGCGCAGGTGAAGTGCGAAAATCCTCAAAGCTGGTGGCAGGCGCGGGGCGCAAATCATACTCAGCCAGATAATCCTGCATGGTTTCGCGCCGGCCAGGACTGTCGGCGAGCAGCAGCACGCGGCCACTGTAGCCCTGCAGAAACTGGCTCAGGTGGTGCAACGGGTTTTCAGCGCGGCGTTCGACGGCAAGCAGCGGCAGCGCCACGGTTGAGCGTTGAGCGTCGGCCGTGGAGAGGGGAGGGAGGTGTTGCTCCGAACTCTCAACCCCCAATTGCGAACCCGAAGCTACGATTTCCACCCGCGCAAACGGCTTGATCGAGCCAAAAAATTCATCCGGCGCGAGAAACAAATCGTGCGGCGGCATCACCGGGTTGGCCCGATCGCCGCGCAGCATGGCGTAGCGGCTGTGCGTGTCCTGCCAGAAGGCATCTACCGCGGCTTGCAGGCCGTGCGCCGCGCAGATGACGGCGCCTGCGGGAAGATAGTCGGTGAAGCGCGCGGTGTGTTCATAAAACAGCGGCAGGTAGTACTCGATGCCGGCGCTCGGCACGCCTTTGGAAATGTCTTTGTAAATGCGGCTCTTCGAAGGGTCGCCTTCGAACTGGATGCGAAAATTCTGCCGGAAGCGCGTCTGCGCGGCTTCGTCCATCGGGAATTCGCGCGCCGGCAGCAGGCGCACTTCATTCACTTTGTAGATGGAGCGTTGCGAGTCCACGTCGAAGCTGCGTATCGAATCAATGTCTTCGTCGAACAAATCAATGCGATACGGCAGCGCGCTGCCCATCGGAAAAATATCGATCAGCCCGCCGCGAAAACTGTATTCGCCGGGGGCGACGACCTGTGTCACGTGGGTGTAGCCGGCGATGGTGCACTGGCGGCGCAGTTCGCCGGGAGAAAGCTTGCCGCCTTGCTTGAAGAAAAACGTATTGGCGGCCAGATACTCCACCGGCATCAGGCGCGTGAGTGCCGTGGTGACGGGCACGATGGCGACATCGAAGGTGGCGCGCATCATTTCGTAGAGCGTGGCAAGGCGCTCCGACACCAGATCATTGTGCGGCGAAAACTGATCGTAGGGTAGGGTTTCCCAGTCGGGGAAGACGCAGGTTTTTAACGCCGGTGCGAAGAACGCGAGTTCCGACTGCAGGCGTTGCGCGGCGGATGCGTCAGCGGTAATCACCAGCAGCGGACGCACCAATCCCGCCAGTTCCGCGATGGCCAGGGCATCGGAGGAACCGTGAAACGGGCCGGCCCGCACGCGTTCGCCGGGCCGAGGCGCTACCGCCAACATGGTTGCTGCATCGAAAAGGCTTTATTATACCGGCACTTAATGCACTAAGCCGATGGAGGCGAGATGAGCATCGTGTTTGCAGTGGTGGCTCTGGTGCTGTTGCTGGCGCTGGTTGCGTTCGGGATTTACCGCGGGACGAAGCATCTCAATACTGTTTACCAAACATTACGACGCTTTTTGTGATCAGGCGTTTGGCCGGTTTTTGCATCACACGTCGGCAGTGGTATTGAGTTCCCAGAAAATTTCCGACGCGGGACTGCGACGCACCTGGTGGTACGCCTGCAAGGATGAAACGATCAACCTGCTGAAGCCCTCGCGCCTGCCTTTGTTGTTTGCGCTGGATGCCAAGCTGAATCTGGCGGACGGTTTTCACTATACGCCCGATTGCAGCAAGGATAAGCCGAAGAAAAATGAGCATGCAGCTGCCGTGAACTGTGCGACAGATTTTGGCGGCAGCAGTGGTTCAGACGGCAGCAGCGATGGTTTTGGCGACCTGGGGTTCACCACCAGCGATGCGGGCGGGGACAGCGGCGGCGGAGGCGGGGATTGAATAATTCGTAACTATTTGTTTTTAATAAATATTATCTTGCCACCGCCTGCGCCCGGTTAATCGCCAGCGGAATCCGCTTGGGCCCGAACGGCGTGCCAAACTTTTCCGCATAACGCCCCGCGATGGCTGTGCCGCAATCGGGGCATTTCCCGTCTGCGGTCACGTGGTATGCGCCGATGCGGTACCAGTCGCGCACGATCAGCGCTTTGTTGCAACCGGGGCAGTAGGTTGAGCCGCCGCGTTCATCATGCACATTGCCGGTGTAGAC
>CAMBCF010000169.1 GCA_945864585.1 Bordetella parapertussis
TTAAGCCGCTCTTTTTATCAGCCGAGCGGATTGGCTGTCGTTTGCCGCTTTAATGGATTCGGTAACGCAGTCGCGCTCAAACTGAGTAGGCGATTTATAGCCCAGGCTAGAGTGCATGCGCGTAGTGTTGTACCAGCCCTCGATGTAAGCAAATACGCAGTGCTTGGCTTGATCGCGGGTCGCAAAGTCCTGCCCGTGGGTCTCTTCGACTTTCAGCGAGTGCCAGAAGCTTTCCATTGGCGCATTATCAAAACAATTGCCCGTACCGCTCATCGATTGGCGCATGCCGTTCAATGTCACGCTGGTGCCAAGGTCCGCTGACCGCTGCACACCTGCCGCCCACTTGGCGCGGCCGACCGACCGGAATGGCCGAATTGCTCGCGTAGCCTGCGCGACAGATTTCTGGGTGAAGCCGCCTCCCAACTGAATGGTACTCCGTAGCGACGAGGAATTGCTGTTGGTCGAAAATGCAATCGGCTTCGTGCCCGACCTTGAGCGTGAGGTCTGGCAGCTCAATACATGATGTCTATCCCCCGGTTGGATGAATGGCGCACGATCGGCGCCCGGGCGGCTGCGCAGGCAACAGCGTATCGCTACGACTTATCGAGCGCCGATTGCCTAACGTCCCACTGCAACGGCCGGCAGTCAGTCGCCGCAAGCATCACCAGCTGGCGTCGAGCGGTGCGGTAAGCGGCACCCCCGGAACACGAATGCCCGCCGGGCGGCCGTTGGCTGTGGCGCCTTGCCACACGCGGGTATAGACTTCGGGCAGGGCGGGGCCGTCGCTGCAGGCCAGCCACAGCCGGAACAGGTGGCGGCGCTGCTCCGGCTCGGCAAAGTCTTCATACGCTGTGCGCGAATGCATGATCCAGTGGTTGGAGACGAACTGCATGTCGCCGAGTTGGAAATCCATGTCGAGATGGATCGCCGGGTCTCGGGCCAGCGCATCCATTGCGTCGCAGGCGGCGATCAGTTGCGGCGTCAGCCGCGGCACCTCGGGGAAGCGCTGGGCTTTCAGCATCGCACTGCGAACATAGGTTGCAACCAGTCCGCCGTCCGGCATCGGGCTGAACACTGGCACGGCATACCAGGGCTCGGCACCGTCCGGCACCTCGCCGCGGCGGTCGCGATAGACCGGCTGCAGCAGTTCGGGTAGCAGGTCTGGATGCCGGTGCAGCATCTCGTTGAACAGCGTCCAACTGGAGACGATGCTGGACTTGCCGCCAGCCTTTGCCGGCTTCAGACATAAAAGCCCGACAATGTCGGATGAATCGCAGTGATACGGCAGGCGCGCCGCAGTCTGGTAGCCGCGGTGCTCGGGCCGCGCGTAATCGGCGCCGATGTCCTTCACGTGGCCGAGGATATGCCCCATCGCGTTCTGCGACACCGGTTCACCGAGCAGGGTGCCGAGTCCGAAATACGCGATCGCACACTGCCGCACGCTCCAGCGCTCCACCGGAATGCCGCGCACCAGGTGGAAACCGCGGCCGTGCAGGACGAAGGCGCGGATTTCATCGACCAACCCCTGCAGCCCCGGCGCGTTCAGGTCCTTTGGTCCGATCGCCGCGATATCGATGCCGCTTGCGTCCAACCGCTTCACCGCAGCTTCGAACTCGGCGATCTCGGCAGGCCGCAGCGGGCGAATCCAGTCGCTTCGCACGCTCATCTCGGATCCATACCATACTTGCGGGCCTGCAAGCAGCTTGAGCGCGGTAATGCTGGTGACGGTTGCAATGTCGTTCATGGTAGCGTTCTCCGGCGCGGTCGTGGCGTTCCAGAGGAGCATGTTACGCCATCTGGCGGCGCGGGAGACTTTGCGGATCGCGCAAGTCCCTATTGCGCAATCCGCAGGCGATCAATACATTGTTTGCTGATGGTGTGTCGGCGTGGCGGCATGCGAAGTGCCGGTTGCCCGGCTATCCTGCAACGCCCTGCCTCAGCGCCGCAGCGGCCATGCTGGATGGCCGCGTACTGCGCTCCGAGTTCACCAAAGCGCCACTATCCGCAACGAGGAGGATCAAATCGATGAGCAAAACCTTTACCGGCGGATGCGCCTGCGGCGCTATTCGCTACGCCTGCGACGGTGAACCGGTTTACATGGGCAAGTGCCACTGCCGGGATTGCCAGCGCGCCACCGGCAGCGCGTTTTTTCCTGCAGTGGTAGTCAAGGATACGGACCTGAGGATGCTTTCGGGTGAGGCACGCTGGTACGAATCGAAGGCGGACCGCGGCCATGTGATGCGCCGCGGGTTTTGCGCGAACTGCGGCTCGCCGGTATTTTTGGTGAACGAGGCCCGAGCCAATGTCACCATACTCTACGCGGGCAATCTGGACGATCCCGGCTGGTTCAAACCGAGCCGCGACATCTTCGTGGCCAGTGCGCAGCCGTGGGACCGCATGCACGACGATCTGCTAAAATTCGATCGCATGCCTAGCTAGAATGCTGCGGATGTTTCATCAGCGTTAGTGATCTGCGCGGACGAACGATTGTTCGACATCAAGATTGGGCGCTACGCGTGCGGCGGCGAATTGGGCATCTTGAATTCACCGGCTGCGTCACGCACCCCGGTCAGCACACCGCGCGCCACCGCATGCGAGTCGGCCACGCTAGTCGGCTTAACCCCTATACTTGCCGAAAGCCCTAAGCGAGCAACTCGGCCTTAACGGCCCTTGGGGTTCTGATTTGCCAACGGCTGTTATGTGCAGGCAAGCGGTCCATCGCTAGCTTAGATGAAAATGCGCAATTGAGTAGTCCAGCCGATTTTAGTTTTTGGTGGTGGGCAACGCGTAGGTTCGAGGATAGCCGGCAGTAAGCGGAAACGACGCGCACGTCCATCCGCAGCAACGGCTGAGTGGAATGCTCAACTATTAACTCTGTGCGGCCGCTTTAAAATTTGCACACCACGAGAGAGGGCGACTAGCGTAATGGGTTGCGGAACGCTCATTAGACTGCGAACCCCGCGATTGATTTCGCCACGTCCGGATGGCGCAGATGCCAGGTCGTCGCCTGCTCGTACGCATGCGCGACGCGAAACACCATCGCTTCGTCGAACGGTTTCGCCGCGATCTGCAGCGACAAGGGCAGGCCCTTGCTGCAGAATCCCATAGGCACCGCGAGCGCCGGAACGTTAGCCATGCTGAAGGGGTAGGTGCAGATGCGCCGCAGGATCACCTTGGTGGACATGTCTTCCTTGCTCGCCACCGTCTCGCGCACGGCGTCGATCAGGCCAGGCGGGTTGAGGCTGGTCGCGGCGATCAGCGCATCGAAGCGTCCGCACGCGTCCAAGACCTCCTTGCGCACGATCACTCGGGCGCGATTGGCGCGGGCGTAGACCGTGGCAGGAATCAGCGCCGCCGCACCCAGGCGCTGGCGCGTGCCGACGTCGATGTCGTGCCAGTGCGACTTGAGCCACTTGTGCACGAACATGGAAGCGATGTCTGCGTCCGAGGTTAGCAGCTGCAGCGGAACGGAATACTTTGCCCGTGGCAAGGACACCTCTTCGAGCGTTGCACCGAGTGCGCGCAAATCGTCCAGCGCCTTTTCCAGGGCTGCGCGCACTTCAGGATGCACGCCCTCGGGGAAAGCCATCTCCCGCACGACTCCGAGCCGTATACCTTGGAGATCCAACGTGAGCGTGGTGCGGTAGTCGGGCACCGGGCGGTTCGAGCACAGCGGGTCCTGCGGATCGGCCCCCGAAATTGTGCTCATCACTATCGCGACGTCTTCGACGTGGCGCGCCAGTGGGCCGATGGTGTCGGCGGTCCACCCGTACATCACCCCGCCATGCCTCGACACTCTTCCAAACGTGGGGCGCAGGCCGACGATGCCGTTGGCGGCAGCCGGGCTGCGTACCGATCCGCCCGTATCTTCTCCCAGTGAGAAGCTTGTAAAGCCGACAGCAGGTGCTATTCCCGATCCGCTCGACGACCCAGCCGGGTTGTAAGCCAGGTTCCACGGATTGCGCGGTTGACCAAAGGGGAATTCGTGCGTGCCGCCCTTTCCGAATTCATGCAGATTCTCCTTGCCGATGAGAATGGCGCCCGCAGCCTTGAGGCGCGCGATACACGTGGCATCCTCGCTGGCGAACGTGTGCCCGGTAGCATGGGAACCGAGCGTGGTGCGCACACCGGCAGCATGCAACTGATCCTTTACGCCGAAGGGCAGTCCGTGCAGCGGGCCGCGATAACGCCCGCCGGCGATCTCTTGTTCGGCTTGCCGTGCGGCTGCCATGGCTTCGTCGGCGCAGATCGTGATATAGGCGCGTAGCTTGGTGTCGTAGCGCTCGATCCGCTGCAAACAGGCGCGGACCAATTCGACCGGGGAGAGTTCGCGCCGCGCGATAAGGCGCGCTTGGTGCGCTGCGCCCAGCAGAGTGATGTCCTCGGTCATGCGTGCTCCTTCGCGCTATTTCGCGAGACCCAGATCGACCAGTCCCGCCCGCATCGCGTCGTATTGTACCTTCAGGTAGCCTGTTGCCTGGGTGTGGCCCTGGAAAACGTTCTGCCAGTAGTTGAATTCGAGGTACTTACGCCATTCCTCGTGCTTGGCAACCTGCGCGAGCGTCTCTTCCCACCAGGCTATCTGTGCGGGCGTCAGCCCGCGCGGGGCGACAATTGCAGTCCAGCCGAGGGCAACGGCATCGATGCCGCTCTCCTTTAGTGTTGGCACCGATGCGAACTCGCCGGTCAGCCGTTGCTCTGAGGTTACGTAGAGCGAGCGCATTTTTCCCGACTGCTGGTGCGGCACGATGTTGTTGATTGCAGAGGTCATCATGTCAATGTGGCCGCCGAGTACGGCCGTCACCGATTCCGCCGAGCCGTTGAAGGTGATCGTCTTCAGCAGCTTGGGATCGATGCCAAGGCTGCGCACCGCGCGCGAAAGGGCCAGATGGCTCGTCCCGCCCGGTGTGCTGCCGATGGAGATCGCGTATGACTTGGGGTCCTTGCGCAACGCGTCGAACATGCTGGCCACGCTCTTCACCGGAGAGTCGGCGCGCACCGCGGTCGCGCTCGGCTCGAAACCGAGATTGGCGACGATCGCAAGGTCCGCGAGGCCGAACGGGCTGCGTCCCGTGATCTGATTGGACAGCAAGCCCGCCTGCGCGATGCCGACGGTGTGCGCATCGGTCTTGCGCTGGATGATGTAGTGATAGGCGGTGGCGCCTGAAGCGCCGGGCTTGTTCAGGACGACGTTTTGGATCCCGCGATCCTGCAGGATCTTGCCGATCACGCGGGCGGTTTTGTCGTTGCCGCCGCCGGCGGCCGTGGGCACGATGATCTCGATCGCGCGTTCCGGCTTCCAGGCCTGGGCATGCGTCGGCGCGACGAGGTTCAGCATCCACGCCGCGACAATCGCGGTGACCGTAACGAGGCGATGTGTGATCAAGGCGTTCTCCTGTCGAAAGAGCGGAAAGGGAAAATTGGACTAGGGACCAAGCGCGACGCTTCGATTTATACCACGTTTGAACTTCGCGATGAGTCTGATGGCGAGCCAAGCCTGGCCTCTTTTCGATCGACGCTGGATCGGCGCCTGCTACAATATCTATCACCCCTACCAGAGACCTACGATGGATCTTGACACCGCGTATGTGCGAACCATGGGATCAGTGATCGGTCTCGACATCCCCGAATCCGATCTCGAAGCCATCACCATCCGTCTCGGCGAGCTGCTCTCGGCCATGGACGAGATCGAGCGCGAACTCGGCGCGGAAATGGACCAGGTGGATCCAGTACCGCCCGTGTTTCCGCGTGAAGACTGGTAGGTTTTCTCTGCACTGCTCCACCAATACTCAAAGTCCCAACCCTTATCGGTTGGGATTTTTTTTGCCTGTTCCCCCAGTGAAAACTGCAATGACGTCGCGCGCGTCGCTTCGGCGGCGGCGCGATTTTCCACCCGATTCCCGCAGAATCCTCTCTCAGTTATCAGTAGGGACGCGAGCGCTCGCGACGCCACTTCGAGTCTTTTCAATGACTTACAGGCAGCAGGTTCGATAAGTAATTTGGTCGGGCGGTGGGGAATCGAAAAAAGGATCGCCGCAGTGTGCCCGAATCGACTCGGGTTAGTGTGGCACCGTGCCCTTGCCCTTCGGTGTCTGCCACCGGCAGGCCGTCTTGGCTGTTTTGCCGCGGCTTAGCTTCTATGCGGCGTGGCCTTGAGCACGTCGCCATCAGAGAAGAGACGGTGCCGGCTTTGGGTCTTGTACGGCGTAAAGCTGGCGTAACGCACCTCCCAGCCCCTGAGCGTCGGTGTCGGCACGCCGCTGAGACTTGATACGGCAGCAATCTTACACGCCGCCACATTGCATGGATATTTTTACGCATAAATAGCTTTTTGAGTAATTTATGAATAGATATTATTAAGTATTTTTATTAAGTGAAAGATTTTATCTATTTAAATGTTGTACTGTGTTTAGGTGCAATGCAATTTCGCGTCGCGCTTAAAGCTGATAAATTCAGATTAACCCTCAGGAGTTACTTATGCACGATATCGTCGACACCGCAGTCGCGGCCGGTTCTTTCACCACTCTGGCCGCGGCTGTTACTGCGGCTGGCCTGATTCCAACTTTAAAAGGCACCGGTCCATTCACGGTGTTTGCACCTACCGACGAAGCGTTCGCCAAATTACCTGCAGGTACGGTAGAGGCTCTGTTGGCAGATATTCCAAAACTGACTGCGATCCTGACTTATCACGTAGTGGCTGGCAAAGTTATGGCTGCTGACGTGATGACGATGGACGGTAAAGAAGCCACTACGGTCAATGGTGCTGCTATCAAAATCAGCACCATAGGCAGCGTCAAGCTCAATGCTGCATCTACCGTCGTCAAGACAGACATTGATTGTACAAATGGCGTGATTCACGTCATCGATACAGTGATCATGCCGCCATCAGCCTGATGGTTTAGAAGCTCGGCAGTCGATTCGATTGAAAAAGCCTGATGGCCTTGCCGTCGGGCTTTTTTTTACGCGACGTTTTTCACCCGTTCTGAAAATAAAATATTTACGAATAGATTAATCAATTTCGTTTTTATCTACAGCACCAGTCTCTACTAAATGTCTAATTGCCAAAGCAACTTTTTCTTCCCTTCCTGTAAATCCGTGCTGAGTAAATGCTTGACAAGCGTCACCTCTGAATCCAGTCCCACCCCTAACAGTTACTAATTTGATTCCCCATTTTTCTGACAACCTCGCTGCATCTCGGTGATATGTGTATCTACAGGGATCATCTTTGTGATGGAAAATAAATTGAGGGGTCTTATATGGACC
>CAMBCF010000170.1 GCA_945864585.1 Bordetella parapertussis
TGAAGGTAGAAAAAGCAGGGAAATCGTCAAATGAACGGTGGCTAGTGAGTAACTTTATGCGTATTACATATTTCATCCCGCAGCGGGGTGAATTACCTCTGCGCACTAATGGCAACTGCTGGAATTGAAAAATTCACAGCCTCTCAGTCAGAAGATCGCGCTATTTGCCTTTTTCGGGCGCAATCGTGACGTTAGGATGCCACGGCTCGATGTTCCCGGCGTAAGCCGGCCCACCAGCGGCCGGGATATAGTACTCGTCCGCGAGGCTGCCGATCGCGTGCGCGAATTCATGGATGGCGAGGTATTTCGCCGCTGCACTGTCTATGGCCACCACCGCCGGGCCGCCGAAGTACGCGCTGCCGCCGTAGCGGCGGGCGTTGGCCAGTATCAGCAAAAAATCATAAGGAACAGCGGACGCCACCTCGCGTACGGCTTGATTGTTGCGGTCGGCGAGCGCGCGCTCCGAGCCGCCGCTGTAGTAGGTGCAACCAAACACCGTGTTTTTTTTTAGCCCAAGATACGAATCGGTCACGCCGCTGTCGGCACTTGCCGCAAATACCGAAGACACGTTGAAATCGCGCTGGCGCCGGCTGAACGGTTCGACGGAGAAAAGGTAGCCCGCGGCGCGCCTCGCATCGTCCGCGAACTTGGCATACTCGGCCTCCCGGTAGCCGTCGCCGAGGATAGCGAGATTGACTTTTGCGCCGGGCTCGCCGCCGGCGTCGATGACATCGACACGTGTTGCTATGGCGCCGGGGGCGCGCTCGATGGCGCTGGCCTGAGGGTCTATGGCGACCGTTGCTAGCGTAACAAACGTGCGCTCTCCTCTGCGTTTTTCAATGACTGCGCGCACGGGGCGCTGCGGCATCGGAAAACGAACACTGAGCGGGGTCGTCGCCGCTCGGGCCTCCGCACCAATAGCGGTGTCAAAGCCCTGCCGAAACAACAGCACGTCAGTGGCCGGGTCGTACACGGACAGCCGGTAGTCGCCCCAGTCCGGCCCGTCTGTGAGCTTGCGCCGCAGTTCGGGCCCCTTGCGCTCGAAGCGCAACCGCTCCAGCGTGAAGTGTTCGGCTCCCGCCGTCAGCCGCTGCCGCCAGTCCAGACGCAGCGTCCCTGGCGCAAACACGCAGCTGCTCTGCACTGCGCTCTGCGCCGGATCGGTGCGGCTGCACGCCGGCGTCAGCAGCGACAGCCCGGCAGCCGCGGCGTGCTGCAACAGCTTGCGGCGGGCGGGCGAGTAGCGCTTGTGTGAGGGGTTGGGTATTGACAACTGACAACTTAGCGGTAGCGCAAAAGCAACACGGCGGCATTCCGTTAATCACAGGCAGGGAACCTATTGCCGTAATGTCTTTGCACGTGACGCAAAACATTATGCGGCATTTTTTACCAGGCGTGGCACGCGCGCGATAGTTCGGTGTGCAAGGCATTGTGCTACAGTTGAATTTCTCTTTCTGCACACGCAAGGAGCGCCATGGCCGACATCAAAGTGGTCCGTCTCGCCGAGTCCGAGATAGTCAGGTTCGCGCCCGACTCGTTCTATCAACCCCTGCTCGGCGACGACGCAGGCACGATGCCGGTGCGCACCGGCATCCAGACCTGCCAGCCCGGCTACGTCGCCTCCATGCATTCTCATCCCTACATCGAGATCATTCACATCCTCGAAGGCACGGCGGAAGCGTGGGTCGAAGGCGGGGAAGACAGCAAAGTGCACCTTGAAGCCGGTGACACCATCGCGATGCCGGCTGAAACCGCGCACAGCTTCCGTGTGGTGGGCGACCAGCCGATGCGGCTGCTCGGCACCCACGTTTCCCCCAAGCGCATCGTGAATTACCGCGACGGCAGGCCGACCGACGAGCGGGGCTACCGTAGCTGATTCTACGGACGCGTCAAACGCGTTTCGAGCCGTTCGCACGCACTCAAGCGGTTTTGGGCCGGAGCTTCGCGACATGGCGGTCGATGGTGGCCCGCGCACGCGCCATCACCTTGCATCCCAGGTAATTCGCGCAGAACCGTCCTTCTATTTCTGTGGACTGCATCGATACGAGCGGTCAGCCGAACGTGCCATGCGGTCGAGTTGCGAACGCGACATCTCCAGGAACTCGCCCAGGGTATCGAGATCCAGGATCGGGGCGTGCCTATAGAAAACTTTGAGAGTGTTTCTTCCGGGCTAATCGTAATTCAACTAGAGCTTTCTTTATTCGCGATTCGCGAATACAAAATGACATGATTCTGAAGCCGCAAGATATTGTCATACTGCTCAAACTGATCGCCATCGGTTCTGAACCATGGACCTTTAAGCGCCTGGCGGTCGAGTTGAAGATGAGCCAGTCGGAGGTCCATGCGGGGGTAAGGCGGGCGGTGGCCGCGCGTCTGATGAGCGACGCAACGACGGCAACCGGCCAACCGGTGCGCGCCGCGCTACTCGAGTTTCTGCTTCACGGCGTCAAATACGTCTACCCCCCCGAACATGGTGCGCTCACCCGCGGCGTGCCGACCGGATATGCAGCCCCTCCGTTAAACAATGTGATTAGCGGGTCGATTGATCCGCCTCCGGTCTGGCCTTATGCCGAGGGCAGCGTGCGCGGGGTTGCTTTCACGCCGCTTTATCCCTCGGTGCCGGCCGCCGCCCTGCAGGACTCGCGCCTGTACGAGTTGCTTGCGCTGGTGGACGCGATCCGCGACGGGCGCGCGCGCGAACGCAACTTTGCCACGAAAGAGCTGACGTCGCGGCTCACTATGGTGACTGCCTGATGGCAGACCCGAACATCGAGTTGCTCATCCAGATAGCCGAGGCACTCGGCGATCTGCGGGAGCGTCTGGTTTTTGTCGGCGGTTGCGCGACTGCATTGCTGATCACCGATCCGGCCGCGGCACCTGTGCGCGCGACGGAGGACGTTGACACGATCGTCGCGATTATCTGGAGAGTCATGATCTTGAAGACGTGCTTTCTGTTGTGGACGGGCGACCCTCGCTGGTCGATGAATTCGAGCGCGCGGCGATCGAGCTGCGGGAGTACGTGGCCGGCATCTTCGCGCGCCTGCTTGCAGACGAGAATTTTATCAACGCTCTGCCGGGTATGGTAATTGAAGGCAGTCGGGCGGATCGCTCACCGGTGTTACTCCAAAGGCTGCGCGCCATCGCGCGAATTCTCCCTCCCTGAGGATAAACGTCAACGACACGGCCGCGTTGAATTTCCTTACAGTTGTTGATCCCTGTACTATACCGCCATCATCGGCTTCAACGCCGCTTCCGGCGTGCCATCCTTCCACGGCAGCGGCACGTCGTAATCTTTGAGCAGACAATCGTCGGGCAAACATTGCAGCGCCGTGAAATCGCGGTGCGCGATGTATTCCGGCCGTTTGAAGCGGCGGATGTGGTTCGATACTGCGCACAGACTCAGATACACCGCCACGCGATTCCACGGCGAAAGATTTGAAGTGGATGAATGCACCAGACACGAGTGAAACATGATCATCGAGCCCGCCGGGCCTTTGGGCGCGACGATGCCGCCGCGCGCGACCAGTTGGGTGATGGTGTCATGGTTGATGGTCCATAGCGGATAGCTGGTTGTGGTGAGATCATGCTGCGCTTCGATCACACCGAGCTTGTGGCTGCCGGGAATGAACATCAGCGGGCCGTTGAACTCGTTTACTGCGTCGAGAAAAATCGCCACGTTCATTGCGCGCGGTTCGGGCATATCGTCATCGTTCACCCAGGTGCCGTAATCCTGATGCCACTGCCACACGTCGCCGTCGAACGCCATTTTGCCGTTGATCTTGAACTGATGCATGTAGAGGCCCTCGCCGTACATTTGCATCACCGGATTCAGCATGCGCGGATGGCGCGCGAGCGTGGCGAACGGCTTGCTGTAGAGGTGCGCCGCGAAATTGGTGCGCACCACGCCGCCGGTTTTTTCGCGCACATTTTCCGGACGCTGCTGTGCATAAAGTCGCGGCACTTCGTCGAGCAGCACTTTGATCTCCGGCTGCGTAAACAGGCTCGGGAAAAACAGATAGCCCTCGCGGTCGAACTGTTCGAGTTGCTGTGGTGTAAGTTGCATAGCCATGCGCTCCGTGCGTGAGTTGCTATACTAGCCGCGCCCCTCATTCTTAAGCAACCCTCATGTCAGACCCTCGCCCCAATATTGTTTTTGTACTCGCTGACAACCTCGGTTGGGGCGAACTCGGCTGCTATGGCGGTGGCGTATTGCGCGGCGCGCCCACGCCGCGCATCGACGCGCTGGCGGCGGAAGGTCTGCGGCTCACCAATTTTAATGTTGAATCCGACTGTGTGCCGACGCGCTCGGCGCTGATGACCGGACGCCACCCGATCCGCACCGGCGCACTGCAATCGGTGCCCGCCGGCTTGCCTCAAGGCATCACGCCGTGGGAAATCACTCTCGCGCAACTGTTATCCGCGCAAGGTTACGCCACAGCCATTTACGGCAAGTGGCATCTGGGCGACCGGCCGGGGCGCTACCCGACCGACCGCGGCTTTGACGAGTGGTACGGCATTCCACGCACCACCAATGAAAGCATGTTCACCAGCACGCCGGGATTCGACCCGGCCGTGGTGCCCATGCCGTATGTGATGCAAGCGCGGCGCGGCGAGCCTGCGAAAAATGTCGCGGTCTATGACCTCGAACTGCGGCGCAAAATCGATTCACAACTGATCGAACGCGCTATCGATTTCATGCAACGGCAAGTGCAAGCCAAAAACTCTTTTTTCGCCTACGTGCCGCTCACGCAACTGCATTATCCGACGCTCCCGCACCGCGATTTTGAAGGCAAGAGCGGCGCCGGAGACTTTGCCGACGCGATGGTGGAGATGGATGCTCGTATTGGTCAACTTATTGATTTTATTGATAATTCTTCATTAAACGAAAACACGGTATTTATTTTCGCCAGCGACAATGGGCCGGAGTTTCGCCGTCCGTGGCGCGGCACCGCGGGCCCCTGGAGCGGGACCTATCATACGGCGATGGAAGGCGCGCTGCGCGTGCCGTTCATGCTGCGCTGGCCGGGGCAGGTGCCGGCGGCGCGCGTGTCCAACGAGATCGTGCATGTCACCGATCTTTACGCCACGCTGGCGAAAATCGCGGGCGCAAAATTACCCGATGATCGCCCGATTGACGGCGTGGATCAGAGCGATTTCTTTTTCGGCAAAAGCGAAAAATCCGCGCGCGAAGGTCTTGTCTATTACATCAAGGACGAATTGCGCGCGGCGAAATGGCGCGATTGGAAATTGCATGTGGTGTGGGAAACCGAACCCAACACCGGACCGCTGCATCTGGAGACGCCGTGGCTGTTTAATCTCACGCAGGATCCGAAAGAAGAAACCGATGTCGGCACGCAACACAGTTGGGCGCGCCGCCCGCTGCGCGTGCTGATCCAGGAATTTCAGCAAAGCCTGAAGCAGCATCCGCCGATACCGCCGGGTGCGCCGGATGATTATCGGCCATCGAAAAATTAAGCAACCCAACAACCCACGGAGAAACTCATGAAAGTAACCCGCATTGAAACCCTGCGCTGCGACGCCGGCTGGCGCACGTTCTCGTTCCTCAAGGTGATGACCGATGAGGGCCTCATCGGCTGGTCGGAATTCAACGAGAGCTTCGGCAGTGCCGGCCTTTCCGCGGTGATCGAAGCGCTGTCACCGGTGGTGATCGGCAAAGACCCTCGCGACATCGAACTCATCAACTGTCATCTGCGCACCCATACCGTGCAATCACGCGGCGGCATCAACCGGCAGGCCGTGGCAGCCATCGAAAACGCGCTGCTCGATATCAAAGGCAAGGCGCTGGGCGTACCGGTGTATGACCTTTTCGGCGGCGCGGTGCGTAAACGCATTCCCTGCTACTGGTCGCATTGCGGCAGCTACCGCGCGCGTTACCCGGAACTGCTGGGCGTGCCGCGCGTCGAGACCTACGATGATCTGGCGAAGCTGGCGCAGGAGGTCAAGCGCCGCGGCTTTGGCGCATGTAAGACCAACGTGATGATTCACGACGGCAAGCGGCTGGTGTCGTATCGTCCGGGCTTTGGCGCGAGCAAGGGTTATCCGGAACTGAACTGGAACAACGAGATCGTGGATGCTGCGTTCAAAACCGCCAATGCGTTTCGCGAAGGCGGCGGCCCGTCGCTGGGCGTCATGATGGATCTGAATTTCAACTACAAGACCGAGGGCTACCTGCGTATCGCTAAGGCGGTTGAACCCATTGGCATGACCTGGCTGGAAATGGATATCCACGATGCGCCGTCGCTGGCGCTGATCCGCCGCAGTACCTCAACACCCATCGCCTCGTGCGAGACGCTGTGCGAGCGGCGCGACTTCAAACCTTTTTTCGAGAATTACGCGATGGACGTGGCGATCATCGATGTGGTGTGGAACGGTTACATGGAGTCGCTCAAAATCGCTTCCATGGCCGATGTCTACGAAATGAACGTCGCGCCCCACAACTTTTACGGCCACCTGTCGAGCATTATGTCCGCACATTTCTGTGCATCGGTGCCCAACTTTCGCATCATGGAAACCGACGTAGACGCCGTGCCGTGGCGCGACGAACTGGTGGACATTCCGCCGGTAATAGAAAACGGCGAATTCGTACTGTCAACGCGTCCGGGGTGGGGGGTGGAGGTGAACGAAGCGGCGGTGAAGCGGCATCCGCCGAAGTGATCAACCGGCTGCGCTAAACAGTTTCGTGGCCGCGCCTACCGTGTGAAAAGGGAAGGCGCTTTTGCACAACGAAGCGGCTTCTGTTACTCGATCAGCTTGTCGGCGCGCCGCAGGATCACGTACAGAATGTTGAGCCAAAGCGCCGGATGGCGGTAATGGTGCCTTGATAGTGCCCGTCTCATTCCCGCGCCATAATCGCCTGGCCGACACCATCGCCGTCCAGAATCTGATCGTCATCCATCGTTACGGTTACCTTGAACAGCCGGCCGGTGAAGACGAACGGCGCCTCGTAATGCGACACCGGCGAGCCTCTATCGCATCCGATATCCAGCCCCGCCCAGGCGATGAAATTGAAAAAGCCCAGCCGCGACTCGCTTCGACCCACTGCCTCCCCATCTATCAATAACGTAAAGGCGCTGATCCCTGGCCCCGTCGCGACAGTCGGATTTGGTTCTCGGGTCAGGCGGCGAACGCGCACACCAACATGGTGTTCACCCGGCGGGATCGGCCGCTCGGAGGTGATGATCACATGTTCGCCGCCGATATTCATATCATGCAC
>CAMBCF010000171.1 GCA_945864585.1 Bordetella parapertussis
GGTGTCGCCGAACACGCGATTGCGGTGAAGCCGGTAGCCGGTTTTCTCGCGGCGTGGGAAGTGCTCGTTGCTCGCGGGCGTGCGGGTGATGTGCGGTCCATTGCGGTGGTGGGCGGGGGCGCTGCGGGTGTCGAGATACTGCTGGCGATGCACTACCATTTTGCACAGCTGCATCCGCGCCCGCAGCTGGACTACTGCCTGATTACCGATACCGCGCAGTTGCTGCCGCAGCATGCGCGCGGCGTGCGCACCGTGCTCGAACGCAGTCTCGCGCGCAAAGGCGTCACGCTGCATCGCGCGTCGCGGGTTACTCGGGTTGAAGCCAAAGCGCTGATCGTCAGCAGCGCCGGCAATGGCGAGCAGCGCCTGGCCGCCGATGCCGTGGTGTGGGTCACCGGTGCAGCCGCGCCGGGGTGGCTCTCGAACAGTGAGCTTGCTTTGAACAATACAAAATTTATTAATATAAACAGATACTTGCAGTCATCCAGTCACTTGAGCGTGTTTGCCGTTGGCGACTGCGCCACGGTTGAAGCTGAGGTGTATCCGAAGTCAGGCGTCTATGCCGTGCGGCAAGGTCCGGTGCTGGCGCAGAATTTGCGGCGCGTGCTAAGTGGCGACGGTGCATTGCTTGCCTACACACCACAAAAGCGCGCGCTGGCATTGATCAGCAGCGGCGAGCGTCACGCCATTGCGTCGTGGGGGCCACTGTCGGTTCACGGCAACTGGGTGTGGCGCTGGAAAGACCGTATCGATCAGGCGTTCATGGCGAAGTACCGTAACTTGCCGATGTAATTCGGCGCTACAATTTCGCACTGCGTGTCTTGAACCAAATGAATGCTTCTCAAGAGGCGCTTGTAACGATATGATTTATTGTCATACCCAGGAGATACAACATGAGTAGCGTAAAGGTGGCGATTACTCTGGATCAGGAAACACTGATCCGCGTTGACGGTTTGGTCGCAAAGAGCGTATTCCCTAATCGCAGCCGCGCGATTCAGGCGGCCGTAAGTGAGAAGCTTGCGCGCATGGAACGTGGCCGTCTTGCGTCGGAGTGCGCCAAGCTCGATCCAAAGTTTGAAAAAGCGCTCGCCGAGGAAGGTCTGGGCCGGGAGCTTGCGTCGTGGCCCGAATACTGAGAGGCGAAATTCGCTGGGCTGGATCTTAACCCCATACGCGGGCGCGAACAGGCTGGTTTGCGTCCGGTACTGAACCTTAGCCACGATGTGTTCAACGAACGCTCTGGCACCGTCATCGCAGTTGCGTTGACCAGCCAACCTCAGCGCGCGGGATTTCCGCTTACACAAGAACTAAAATCTCCGAAGCTTGCTAAACGTTCGTGGGTCAAGATCAGCCAGATTCGAACCTTGTCTGTGGAGCGCATCGGCGCAAAACTTGGCCGTTCGACGCCGGAGGAGCTTGCGCATGTCGTCGAGAGTCTCAATGAGATCATCGGAGTCTAACTTTAGCGGTAACCACGGAGCAAGGATGCAATACGAACTCAAACGCTTGCCGGGAAAAGCGCACACCGGTATTCAGTGGGATCTAAAGCCCGTCATCACAAAAAGCAAGAGACCATGATTCTGCATACAGCCCATCGTATCGAGCAAGGCACGGCGCCGCGCGTTTCCATCGATCGCATCCTGCATCCGCGTTCGGTGGCGGTGTTCGGCGCTTCGGCGAGTGTCGATAAGTTCGGCGGCCGCATCATCCATTTTCTGGTCAAGCACGGTTTCGCCGGCGATATCTATCCCATCAATCGCGGGAGCGCTGAAATCGCCGGGCACAAGGCCTACCCGACCATCGGTGCGGTGCCCAACGCCCCTGATGTGGCGATTCTGGCGGTACCGCCGGAACGGCTGCTAGATGCCATCAGCGAGGCTGCGGAAACTGGCGTCGGCTGCTGCGTCATCATTTCCACCGGCTTCGCTGAGGCAGGCACGGAGGGAGAAGAGCGGCAAGCGCAACTTGCCGATGTCGCGACGCGCAGCGGCATGCGTATCGTCGGTCCGAACTGCATGGGTTTCGTCGTTCCGCACCACCATATGGCGCTGTGTTCGTCGGTGGTGTTGAATACCGATACGCTGGGTGATGGCGTTATCGGCCTTATCAGTCAGAGCGGCGGGCTGATGGTCTCGGTATTCGACCGTGCGAAGACCGACGGCATCGGGCTGCGTTATGGTTTGTCACTCGGCAACCAGTGCGATCTTGAGATCTGCGATTTCCTCGAATACATGATCGAGGACCCTGGGACGAAAGCGATCTGTCTTTACATCGAGGGTCTGCTGGACGGCGCGCGTTTTCATAAAGCCGCCGCCGCATGCCGCTGCGCAGGCAAGCCGCTGCTGCTGGTGAAAACAGGCCGCACCGAGGCCGGCGTCATCGCCGCGAAGTCGCATACCGCCAGCCTGGCGGGTTCGTGGGAGGCGTTTTCTGCAGTCTGCCGCGAGCAGGGCGTGGTGATTGCCAAGGATCCCGACGACATGATACGGGCTGCGCACTTCCTGGTTCAGCATCCCGCTGCGCGCTACGGCGGCCGGGTTGCCGTGCTCTCATCCTCGGGTGGCGGCACATCCACGGCCAGCGATCGGGTGATCGAGGTTGGGTTGGAACTCGCACCCTTGGGTGAGGAAACGCGGGCTGGACTCGGGCGCATGCTGCTGCCGCCGCAAGCGGGAAATCCCGTAGATCTCGGCGGGCGCAAGGTGCCCGCTGACGTCGAAATCGCCGCAGACTGCACTCGCATCATGTTCGCCGATGCGGCGGTCGATTACGGTCTCGCGTTCCTGATGTCAATGCCGTTTTATCTCAAGCGGACGATTGCAATCGCCGAAGCTTCGCGCGAGAGTGGCAAGCCAGTCGCTATCGTCTGCACGCCTGGCGCAGCCGCCGATCCCGCGCGTCAGGCACTGCGCAAAATGGGGCTGGTCATTTTTGACAGCTTCGAGCAAGCGCTGCGTATCCTGTCGCTGATTGCCGACTACGACCGCTTGCGCCGCAATGTCGTTGAGCCGCCGTCGAGGCCGCAAGGGCTGCCGCACTCCAGGACGCTCGATGCGCTCGCCGCGGGTCCGCAAACGGAAAGCGAAGTGAAGCGGCTGCTTGCCTCGTACGGTGTTGCGGTTGCCCGTGAGTCGCTGGCCGCGACGCCAGAAGCTGCCGCCGACGCCGCATCCGCGATCGGATTTCCGGTGGTGCTGAAAGCGGTGTCGCGGGACATCGTGCACAAGAGCGAGGCAGGCGCCGTGTGTGTCGGCCTCGCAGACCGGGAAGCTGTACTCGCCGCGGCGACAGCAATGCAGCAGCGTATTCACACTGAGTTGCCCGACGCCCGCATCGAGGGATTTTCGGTGCAGGAAATGGTGCGCGGCGAGGCCGAGGTGATCGTCGGCATCCGCCGCGACGAACAATTCGGCCCGCTTGTCATCGTCGGTCTCGGCGGGATTGCGGTGGAAATCCTCAATGACGTGGCAGTAGCCACGGCGCCGGTTTCTGCGAAACGGGTTCGCGCAATGATCGCCGGGCTGCGAACGGCGCCACTGTTCAGCGGTGCCCGTGGCCGCCCGCCGCTGGATGTCGCAGCGATTGCTCAGGCGGTGGAACGGATAAGCTGGCTTGCCTGCGATCTGGGGCCGCGACTTGTCGATTTGGAGGTTAATCCGCTGATAGTCCGCCGCGATACGGGCGGTGTTGTGGCCGTCGATGGCCGGGCAACATTGAAAGGAAGGCAATGAAAGCGAAGGCCGGAATGGTTATTGCTTGTATCGTAGCTGTGCTCACGGCCAGCGCTCAAGCGCAGACGTTTCAGGGTAAGGTCATCCGCATCGTCAATCCGTTCGTGGCGGGCGGCAACACCGATGTTGTGACGCGCGCGCTGATCGACAAGCTGATACCCATTCTGAAGCAGCCGATGATCATAGAAAACCGCCCCGGTGCGATGACCAACATCGCCTCGGAATACGTGATCCGCTCGGCGCCTGACGGCACCACGATGCTGATGGGCGGCGCATCCAATGCCATCAACATGAGTTTCATGGCGAAGCCGCCGTACGACACCCTGCGGGATTTCGAGCCGGTGATCCTTTGTTACAAAGGCGCCAACGTGCTGTCCGTGCATCCTTCGCTGCCGGTGAAGAACCTGAAGGAACTGATCGCGCTGGCGAAAGCGAAGCCCGGCCAGCTCACCTATTCCACCAGCGGGCTCGGCAGTTCCAACCACATGGCGGGGGAACTGCTGAAGATGATGGCGAAGATCGAGCTGCAGCACGTCCCCTACAAGGGTGTGAACCCGGCGATCATCGACACCATCGGCGGGCACGTGCACATGACCTTCGGAGGCGGGCCGTCGCTGCTGCCGCACCTGGAGTCGGGGCGGTTGCGCGCCATCGCGATCAGCACGCTCAAACGCTCGCCCGCGATGCCGACCGTGCCGAGCTTCGATGAGTCGGGCGTCAAGGGCTACGAAGCGACCAACTGGTACGGCCTGCTGGCCGCGGCGAAAACGCCGAAAGAGACCATCGTCCGGCTGAATGCCGCGGTGGAGAGCGTGATCAAGCAGCCGGAATTTCGCGAACGGTTTAATAAGGAAGTGCTGGAGACTGTCGGCGGTACACCCGAGTCGTTCGGGACTTTCCTGCGCGAAGAAATCGAGAAGTACGCCAAGGTGATCAAGGCGGCGGGCATTGCACCGCATTGAGGGGCAGGGGCGCGCGGGCTTTTTCTGCCACGATGCCAGCTAGTTGGAGATAAAGCATGAGTCTGCCGTTATTGCCCACCACGCTCATCGGCAGCATGCCCAAGCCGGGCTGGTTGACATCCGAGTGGCTCAGCATCACCGAAAAATGGCGGCTATCGGGCACGGAACTGGCAGAGGGTTTCGACGATGCGACACGGCTTGCGCTTGCCGATCAGGAGCGCGCGGGCATCGACATCGTATGCGACGGCGAACAGCGCCGCCCGACGCATTTCACTTATTTTCTGGCGCAGCTTAACAACGTCGATTTCGTCAACCTCGGCGCGCGCAGGCGGCGCGGCGGCAAAACGCTGTCGCAGGTGCCGCGCATTACCGGGCCGATTTCGCTGCGCACGCATCAGACGCTGAACGATTTTCACGCACTGCGCAAACTGACCCAGCGACCGATCAAAATGACGCTGCCCGGCCCCTGCACGCTGGTCGACGGCGTGGCCGATCACTATTACAACGATGAACGCGCGCTGGCGGAGACGGGCTGCGACATGGTGCAAATCGACGAACTGTCGATCACGCGGCTGCCGCAGCAGGTGCATACCTGGGGCGTGCAGGCGATGGATCGCGCGTTCGAAGGCGTTACGGTGAAGACTTGCGTGCACGTGTGTTACGGCTATCGTTCACGCCAAAGCGGGGGCAAAGAATGGAAACATGGCTACGACGAAATTTTGCCGGCGCTTGCTCAGAGCAAGGCGCAGCAATATTCGCTCGAATTCTCCGAGCCGGATTTGCCCGCAAAGCTGCTGGAAATGCTGCCAGGTAAAATTATTCAGTTGGGGGTGATCGATGTGGAGCGTGAGGAGATTGAAACACCGTACATCGTGGAAAAGCGGCTGCGCGCCGCGTTAGAAGTGGTGCCGGCGGAGCGGCTGATCGCCGCGCCCGATTGTGGTTGCGGCGCGTTGCCGCGTGCGGTGGCGCGGGCCAAGTTGCAGGCGATGGTGGAGGGCGTGCACAAGGTTCGCGCGCATTTGCGCCGCAACGGCAGTGGCGCATTTTGATTGCGAGTAGACAAAGGACATTAAAATGCGTTTCCCCTGTGTGATACTGCTGCTGTGCGCCACTGTGGCGCAAGCGCAATCGTTTCCGACCAGGAGCATTCGCCTTGTCGGTATCGCCACACCCGGCACATCCAGCGATGTGATTGGGCGCACCATCAGCGAGCCGCTGTCGCGCCAGTTGGGGCAATCCATCGTCATCGACAACCGCGGCGGCGCGGGCGGCACCATTGCTGCGGGCCTCGTGGCGCGCAGCGAGCCCGATGGGCATACGCTGCTGCTCACTGCGTCAGCGCAATCGGGAATGACGTGGTTCTATTCCAATCTGCCATTCGATCCGGTCAAGGATTTTTCCGCGGTGACGCCGCTGGCGGAATTGCCCAGCGTGCTGTTGGTGCCGCCGCAGCGCAACTGGTCAACGTTGAAGGACTTGATCGCCGCTGCAAAATTCAAGCCCGGTGCGTTGAACTTTGGCTCCGGCGGCGTCGGCAGCGGCACGCATTTGCATTCGGAAAAACTCATGATGGGTGCCGGCATCACGGCCAACCACGTGCCGTTTAAGGGCACCACCGAAGTGCTGGTGGAATTGGTCGCGGGGAGGCTCGACTGGATTTACATGCCGGCGGGGACCGCTGTGCCGCTGCTGAAGGACGGGCGGCTGAAGGGCTTGATCGTGAGCGCCAAATCGCGTATGGCGCAACTGCCCGACGTGCCCACAACCGCGGAAGCCGGTATGCCGGAAGGCGAACATTCATTCTGGATAGGCATACTCGCACCGCGAAAAACGCCGCGCGCGGTGATCAACAAATTACACGATGAAATCACGCGCACGTTCAAACTGCCTGAAGTGCGCGAACGCTACCGGCAACTGGGGGCGGAGGAGTTCACCTTGAAACCAGCGGAGTTTGACGCGTTTCTCGCGGCGGATACGGTGGCGATGGGTCGTATTGTGAAGGCGGCGAAGATCAAGCTGCAGTAACGGCCAAACCAATACGGATGGTTTGGTCACGCTTGGCTCCCATTAGGCGGTAGGCGTATACGGTTGCCTGAAAGCAATCCAACCCGTCGGCGAGTACTGCCAACCACTTCCAGCGATCATCATCGTCATCGAATATCGGTTCGCTCCGGTCGCCCCGCGACGTGACATGGTAGAGCGCGCCTTCAAAATCCAGCTTGAGTGGTCGGGTCATACACCACGGCTGCCGCGCAGACAGGCAAATGGCAAGACCCATGTGTGCCGGGCGGCTAATTTTACTGTGTTAATAATTATGGCATTCTTCTGACATCTTCATACAGCCACGGAGGTTTGTCATGGGAATCGGAGCGGAAAGGCGATTTGAACGCTACGCTGAGTCGATGGTTCAGACACTGGGGCATGCGGATCGGGCGGCCCCGGCGCGCCAGTATCTGCGCGGCTTGATGCTGCCGGGGCAACGCAAGA
>CAMBCF010000172.1 GCA_945864585.1 Bordetella parapertussis
CAATACCGTCGCGCCGTGCCGCGCCTACTACTGGCTGTATGACAAGGATGCCGCGCTGGCGAAAAAATTCGCGGGCGCGCTGTATCACGCGTACTTTGCCGAAGACCGTGACATTTCCAATGTCGAAATCATCATTGAAGTCGCCGCCACATTCGGCATCGACACGGTGGCGCTGGCCGTTGCCTTGAACGATCGCGCAGTCAAGGAACGCACCAAAACGGAAGTGGATGCCGCCATCGAGCGCGGCGTATTCGGTTCGCCCTACATCGTGATCGATGGCGAACCTTTCTGGGGCGCGGACCGGATGGATCAGATCGAACGCTGGCTGGAGGAGGGGCCTTGGTAAAGAATTAAATAAAAACAATAGCTTATCCAGCGATTAGCTGCGGGGTTTACGGCTATCCGCTAAGCGCTGCGGTGGCTACTGCGCTACGCGAGTGCCTCGCCGCATCACGCGATGACACTTTCGACAGAATATTTTTCTGCTGCTTCGACACGCACATGCTCGCGCTCTACGACACGGAACTCGCGAGACGCTGACCTAGCAGCCTGCCGGACTTAACGAAAAAGCTTCCCACGATTCGACAGGTGATGCGCGCAATGAATTTCCACACGTCCGTTTGCTCGCTATTTAATGCGGCGCACACCGGACATTCTGGTACGTTTGAGCATCTTTCTCGGATACTTTCGCATTGAAAAATTCATCCTTTCTTGGCCGGTTCAGGCTAAGTCCGACAGGCTGCTAGCCGCGATCAACAGCAAACTCAAAACCAGCCGCACGCCATGCGCGGTAGCGCAATTGCCGGACCGTGACACGCCGTTACTTGAACACGCGTCTTTGACGGCGCAATAGGTGCAGCAAAAAGCAGTGCCTGCCACGGGCATCATCAGCGGCGCCGATGGCGTTAGCGGAGATACCCGGGCCATCATCGCCCGCGACACCACGGTGAACGGCGGCGCGTATAATCTCATCAAATGCACCTGCCCAAAAAAGTAAAGCTGGTTGAAGTCGGTCCGCGCGACGGCCTGCAGAACGAAGCCACGCCCGTTTCCGCCGCAGTCAAAATCGAACTCATCCACCGCCTGCAGGATGCCGGTTTGGGGGTGATACAGGCCACGGCGTTCGTGTCGCCCAAGTGGGTGCCGCAGATGGCGGATAACACGCAGGTGATGGCGGGCATCCGGCGCAGGCCGGGCGTGAGTTACCCGGTGCTGGTGCCTAACCGCAAAGGACTGGACGCCGCTATCGCGGCAGGTTGCACGGAGATCGTAATCTTTGGTGCGGCCACCGAAGCGTTCTCGAAAAAAAACACCAACTGCACCATCGCCGAAGGTATCGCGCGCTTTTCGGAAGTATGCGCCGAGGCGCTGGCGCACGGCCTTAAAGTACGCGGCGATATGTCGGTGTGTCTGGGCTGCCCGTATGAAGGCGAAGTCGATCCGCAGGCGGTGGCGCGGCTGGCGCGCGAGTTTGATCAACTCGGCTGTTATGAGATCACCATCGCCGACACCATCGGCACCGGCACCGCGGGCAAGACGCGCTCGGTAATCGAGGCGGTGGCGAAATACATTGCGATCGAGCGGCTGGCAGTGCATGTGCATGACACCTACGGTCAGGCTATCGCTAACATTTATGCGGCGCTGGTATGCGGCATCGCCACCTTTGACAGCTCGGTCGCGGGGCTGGGCGGTTGCCCCTATGCCAAGGGCGCGACCGGCAACGTCGCCACCGAAGACGTGCTGTATCTGCTGGATGGGCTGAACATCGAAACCGGCGTCGACATGCAAAAACTCATCGCCGCCGGCGATTACATTTGCGGCGTGCTGGGCCGGCCCACATACTCGCGCGCGGCTAAAGCCATTGCCGCAAAATTGGCGGCCTGATCGTAACGTGCCTGATCCGTACGACAATTATCAGTCGCCGTGTGTGAACACCTGCGTGATCGATCAGCAAACCAGGTTCTGCAGGGGCTGCGGGCGCACGCTGCATGAAATTTCATACTGGACGCGTTATACGCGGCAAGAGCGGCAACGCATCCTGCAGCAGTTGCCGGCGCGTCACGCCGCCGAACCCATGAACCCGAGGATCTAACCGATGCCCTTATCACCCCACCAACCCCGCAAACCCATCCACACCCGCGCCATCGAATGCAAAGGCTATGAGCGCGACGACGGGCTGTGGGACATCGAAGCGCATCTGGTGGATACCAAATCCAGCGTGCATCCGCGACGCCACGGCCGCGAGCCGCGCCAACCCGGTGAGCCCGTGCATGATATGTGGATACGCCTAACCATTGATCTTGATATGTTAATCCACGATGCCGAAGCGAAGACCGACGAGGGCCCGCATCCCACCTGCGGTGACATCACGGTGAATTTCAAGCGACTCGCCGGTGTAAAAATCGGCCGCGGCTGGCGGCGTGAAGTGGGCCTGCGGCTGGGCGGCGTCAAAGGCTGCACGCATCTGGTGGAGTTGCTGGGCCCGTTGGCCACCACTGCGTTTCAGGCCACCGGCCGCGCGCGTGATGCACACAATGCCGGCCGTCCTATCACCAAGGCGCCGTATCAGCTTAACGCCTGCCACATCTATAGCGATGATGGGCCGGCGGTGTTGCAACGCTGGCCGCAGTTTTATATCGGGTCGAAAAAAATGCCCTGAGCGGTAGCGCGGTGACGGGCTGCCGCGAGTGGCCGGCCGCCGTTACCAGAACACGCCTTAGACAGCGCCTGCTTTTTTCAGCAGCGCGGCGATCGCTTCCGCCATGCGCCGATAGCCTTTGGCATTGGGATGAATCGCGTCGGATTTTTGATCGCGCTGATACAAAATGTCGTTGACGATTTTTCCTTCGTAGGGTATGCCGAACTCCATCGCGATTTCCTCGAAGAACGGCGGCGCACTGGTCACCAGCGCAGGCTTCGGTACGCCCACCAGCACCACACTGATGCCCTGCGCCTTGATGGTTTTTATGATGCTGCGCAAATTGGCTTTGATTTGGCCTTCATTCATCTTGCGCAGCATATCGTTGCCGCCCAGGCACACGATCATCAACTTCGGTTTGTGCTCATCAATCACCTGTTGCAAGCGCGCGAGACTGCCTGCGGTGACTTCGCCGGGCACGCCCGCGCGCACGACTCTGCGCGCAATCAACTGCTCCAGCACCACCGGGTAACTTTCCGCTTCGGTGGCGCCGGTGCCGAAGGTAAGGCTGTCGCCGAAGGCGACAATCACCTCAGCCGGCGCGAGTTTGCTTACTTTGGGGACGCTGGGGGAGCAGCCGGCGGCCAGCGCCATCCACAGTAATGAAATAAAATAAGTAATTGTTTTTATTGATATTTTCATGACCTATTGCGCACCCGTCCACGCTTGAAGTCACGCACGATTTCGCGTGCGGCATTGTGACCCGGCGCACCGCTGACACCGCCGCCCGGATGGGTGCCGGCGCTGCACATGTACAAGCCCGCCACCGGCCCGCGGTACGCGCCGTTGCCCAGCAACGGACGTGCGCTCCACAATTGATCGAGCGTCAAAGCGCCATGAAAAATGTCGCCGCCGACAAGGCCGAAGCGCTTTTCCAGATCCGGCGGCGACAACAGCATACGACCCAGCACACTCGCCTTGAAGTTGGGCGCGTACTGCGTGACCGTGGCAATGATCAGGTCCGCGACCGGCTCGCGAATCACCTGCCAATCGAGATGATTCGGCAACTGCGGGTTGAAATGCTGACAGAACAAACTGGCGACGTGTTTTCCCGGCGGCGCGAGACTGTCGTCCACCGTGGAGGGAATCAAAATTTCTATCACCGGTTTGCGCGAACAGCCGAGTGTGCGCGCATCGAAATACGCCTGTTCCATGTAGTGCAGCGAGGGCGCGATAATGATGCCCGACTTGTGATGATCACCCGCTTGCTTGCCCGGCATACAGGTGAAGTCCGGCAGCTCGGACAACGCCACGTTCATGCGAAACGTACCCGATACGCATTTATAGTTGCGCATGCGGCGCAGAAAATCGTCATCCAGTACATGATGCGGCATGAGCTTGGTGTAGAGCAGCTTCGGATTTACGCCCGACACCACGCAGCGGCTTTCGATCACGCGGCCATCGGCGAGCTGCACGCCTTGCACGCCGCGAATGTCGGCGCACACCTGCGCCACTTCACAGCCGGTGGTGATTTCAACGCCGCGGTGCTCGGCTTCTTTGCGCATCGCCTGGGTAATCGCACCCATGCCGCCGATGGCGTGACCCCACGCGCCGCGCTGTCCGTTGACCTCGCCGATCACGTGATGCAGCAGCACATAGGCTGAACCCGGCGTGTAGGGACTGGCGAAATGCCCGACGATGGCGTCAAAGCCGAACGCCGCCTTGATCGGATCAGACTCGAACCATGCATCGAGCACGTCGCCCGCGCTTTTGGTGAAAAAATCCAGCACGTTGCGGCGCGCGGCCATGTCGAGCTTGCGCAGGCGCTGTGCGGTTTTGAGTGCGGAAAGGAAATCACCCAAGCCGCCGCCGGCATTCGGCGGTGTCTCCAGCAGCATGTCGCGCACCACGTCGGCAGCTTGATCGAGCGTCCGGTAATAATCGGGCAGGCGTTGCGCATCACGCTTGGAAAAGCGCGCTGCTTCGGCCTGTGTCTGCGCGCTGGTGCGGCCTATCTGAAAATACTTTTTATCCGGCAACGGCAGGAAGTTGGAGAGCGGCCGTTCGACGATGCGCAAACCGTGTTCCGCAAGTTTAAGATCGGCGATAACTTTGGGATGGAGCAGGCTGACCGTGTAGCTCGCGGTGGAATTGCGAAAACCCGGATGAAATTCCTCGGTCACCGCCGCGCCGCCAACCTCGGTGTGACGCTCGAGTAGGCGCACTTTCAATCCCGCTGCGGCAAGATAACACGCACATGTGAGGCCATTGTGGCCACCACCGATGATTATGGCATCGTATCGGAATTCAATGGACATCGGCGCTTCGCTAAAAGGCGTTATTATGGCGGCTTGCGCGAACGACGGCCAGTGCGTCGGCGGCGCGCTTCAAATCCATCAGGCCAAGTTCAAAACCTCACCGCAACGGCGCAGCAGAGGCAACGCAAAGGAAACCCAATCTCACCCAGGTTTTCTTTGCGGCAGTTCTCCGCTCCCTTTGCGCCTTTGCGGTTTAGCTTTTTCGGGCCGCACTTCGGCAGTACAAGAAAAACCGGCGCAACGTTGCCGTTGCACCGGATGATTTGAAGCTTACTGCTTAAAGCTAAATGCGAGTCACCATCAACTCACCATCTATTAGCCATCAACCAATTTGCCGTTTGCCAACAGATTGCTGATGATGTTGGTGTTAAAGTTGCCAAGATCGCTCATGTTTACACCTTGCAGTACGATCTTCTGATCCGGCAGAGCGCCAACTGCCAAAGCATTGCCACTAGAGTACACTTCAATGGTGGTATCGGCACCGGTTTGGCTAAATTTCAGGAACAAACTATCTAGATCGACTACGCTATGCGCAGCACCGGGCAGCAGATCGCTCAAGTCCAGCTTGTCGCCCGGGTCCTCGGTAAATCCGACCACCGTATCCACCGCAGGCGTGGCGCTGTTGCCCTTGTCGCCAGCGAGCCACTTGTAGGTGTCTGCGCCGGCGCCGCCTTCGAGGATATCGTTACCCGCTCCGCCCATGAGGACGTCGTTTCCTTCGCCTCCATAGAGCGTATCGTCTCCACCATCGGTGTTGATGGTATCGTTTCCTGCTCCACCGGAAACCTTATCGTTCGCCCATAGCGTATTCAATTTATCATCTCCCGCCGTACCGGCAATGATATTGACGGCGAAGGTGTCCGACGACGTATCGCCGTCGGCATCGGTAACGGTAGCAACAAACTGCTGCTCGATATCACCGGCCGAGATCTTGATATCCAGGATGATGTCGAAATCCAGAACCTTGATGCTGCTTTTGACGCTGTCGATCTTGAGTTGAGAAATGTCGTCCGCCTGATTAAGCTTAATCTTATTAGTCCCATCAACCTCGGTCGCCTCGACAGAGCCATCGAGGTAAACAAACGTATGCCCCGACTTGCCGTTGTAATCCGTGACGATGTAGGAGTCTTGAGGCAGATTGGTTGTATCGAAATTTTTCCAAGCGATAATCTGAGCCTGGTTGCTAGAAAGCTCTGCCTGGTACTTTTTCCCATTGTCCACGACGAGCGCTTGAAGCTTGAAAACATCGTTGTTGGGGTTGAATTGCGTGACCATCATGGTGGCGCCCCCAAGGGTGCCCAGCTGGCCGGTGACATTCGTAAACGTGAGGACGAAGACGTCGTCATTCTCGTGGAGGACGTCGTCACCACCAACACCAATAGTGCTGTTCTGGTAAGAGAACGTGGTCTCTTGGCCCTTGGCGGTCGCCGTTGCGACGACCTGATACGGCGACGTTGCGGTAAGGTCCATCGTGACCTTATAGACGTCTTTCGTAGACGTTACCACGTAGTTGCCGCTAACCTTTGTATATGCGGTACCAGCGCTCAAAGCGTCGCTGATGTCGAAGGAGACCTGCTCGCTTTGCACGACATCCAACAGTTTGAAGTTATACGTTCCGCTGTTATTCAACGTGACGCTGAACCAGTCTTTTGAATCGCCGTAGGATCCAGTCGGCGAGTTCGTATGATCCAGGATCTGCTTCTTGGCCGTCCAGGTGAGGTCACCTGTCTTGACGAGCTCATATCCGCTCACCGGATTCGACCACGTCAAAGCGATGGAACCACTGCCGTCCGTTCCGTAGGATAAGGATACACCAGTAGGCGCCGACGTCACGCCAACAATGTTGACGCCGCCGTAAACGCTCAGGTCGGCAAAGCTGAGGCCCGGACCGTCATCGTCAAAGGTGATCTGGCTGCCAATGTTGGCCGTGTTGCTCAGTACCGTGTCGCCATCACCATCGGTCAGCGTCACCGTCACGCCCAACGCACTGGCAATCAGCGCCATCGTGTCGTCCGGCGTGCTGGTCAGAGAATCCTGGTGC